>CAZEAX010000005.1:0-31086 GCA_964510405.1 uncultured Streptomyces sp.
TACCTGCATGTTCCCCTACCTCCAATCCCGCATCCGCGGCACGGCCACCACCGGGCCAGGCGTGCCGCCGCCCGGCCTGATTGCGTTCTACTGGCACTTCGTGCGCCAGACCAAGGGCTGGTATCTCGCCGTGTTCGTGACGAGCCTCGCGGTCGCACTGATCGACATGGTGATTCCGGTGTTTATCGGGAAACTTGTCGGGTTGATGGAAACCGTCGATCGCCACGCTGCGATAGTGCAACACGCGCCGATGCTGATCGCAATGATCGTGCTGATCCTGCTCATCCGTCCGATAGTCATCTTCGCCGACGTGGCAATCCGGCAGAACGTGCTGCTGCCGGGCGTGACGAATCTTGTGCGCTGGCAGAGCCACTGGCACGTCGTGCGCCAGAACCTGCCGTTTTTCCAGAACGATTTTGCCGGGCGCATCGCCCAGCGCGTGATGCAGACCGCCAACGCGTTGCGCGAAAGCGTGATGTCGAGCATACGCGCGGTGTTTTACATCGTCGTTTACGGCATCAGCGCGTTCGTGCTGATGGCCATGTCGGACTGGCGGCTCGGCGTGCCGACGCTCCTGTGGTTTCTCGGCTATCTGGTGTTCCTGCGCCACTTCGTGCCGCGCATGCGCGACCTCGCGAAAGCGAGCTCGGAAGCGCGCTCGCTCGTGATGGGCCGGATCGTCGACAGCTACACCAACATACTCACCGTCAAGCTGTTCGCGAAACTCGCCGACGAAGACGCGCACGTTCGCGAAGTGATAGACGACCACCAGAACGCGATGGGACGGCACATGCAGCTGATCACGCGCTTCATGATCTGGCTCTCGATCATGAACGCGCTGCTGCTAACCGGCACTGCAACGATCGGGATCTGGCTGTGGGCGCAGGGCACGGTGAGCGCGGGCGTGGTCGCCACCGCCCTGCCGCTCGCGTGGCAGATCGCGAACATCGCCGGCTGGGTGAGCTGGGAGGTGACCGGCATCTTCGAGAACATCGGCGTGGTGCAGGAAGGCATGCAGACCATCGCGGTCCCGCACAGCGGAATCGACCGGCCCGGCGCGGGTGAGCTTAAAGTTTCAAGAGGCGAAATCCGTTTCGAGGATGTCTCGTTCAGCTATAACCGTAACGACGCCAGTCCGGTGCTCGATCACCTGAACTTTACCATCCGCCCCGGCGAGCGCGTGGGGCTGGTCGGCCGCTCCGGCGCCGGCAAATCCACACTGGTGAATTTGCTGCTGCGTTTCTACGATCTGGAACAAGGCCGCATCAGCATCGACGGGCAGGACATCGGCAGCGTGACGCAGGAAAGCCTGCGCGCGGCCGTCGGCATGGTGACCCAGGACACTTCACTTTTGCATCGTTCGATTGCCGCGAATATCCGCTACGGGCGGCCGGGCGCAAGCGACGAGCAAATCCACGCCGCCGCGCGCAAGGCGCAGGCGCACGACTTCATCGTAGGCCTCAGGGACTGGCGGGACCGCACCGGCTACGACGCGCACGTGGGCGAGCGGGGCGTGAAACTGTCCGGCGGCCAGCGTCAGCGCGTGGCCATTGCGCGCGTCGTGCTGAAAGACGCGCCCATCCTCGTGCTCGACGAAGCAACATCCGCGCTCGACAGCGAAGTGGAGCTCGCGATCCAGGAACAGTTGCTCGGCCTGATGGAAGGCAAGACCGTCATCGCAATCGCGCACCGGCTCTCGACCATCGCGCGCATGGACCGCCTGATCGTGCTCGAGCAGGGCCGCATCGTCGAGCAAGGCTCGCACGACGAGTTGTTGCGACTCGGCGGACATTACGAGCGGCTATGGCGCCACCAGTCGGGCGGGTTCCTTGGCCACGAAGTCGTCGCAACCGAAACTGCGACCGAGCCGCTCGATGAACCGGCAACCGACGAGCAACACATCGAACCCATGCCCGAACCCGGCACTGACGATGCGCCGGTGGCCACGCGGGCGTGATAATGAAGCGCACATGCTGGATCATTTTCACGTTCATGCTGCCTGCCTTAAGCGGCGCGGCAGTGGCGATCCGCATCTACGGCTATCCCGACTTCGTGCCGTGGAACGTGGCGCAGGCATTCGACGGGTTCATCGAGCCGGGTTCCGCCGTGTGGTGGTTGACGATGGGCGGCGTGTTTCAGGCATTTCCGTCGAATGCTGCCGGATACTTCGTGGTTATTGCCGGCAACACTTTGCTGTGGCTATTCGCCGCCGTGATACTCGTCGCAACTTTCGGCGTCGTCCGGCGCGTAATCGGCCGGGTGCGGCGATGACCGGCTAAAACCTTCCCGCGAGTTCGAACAGCACGAAGTTGTCCGGCGTATTCCGGTTCGCCGCGACTCCGGCGCGGAATCCGATCTGCCAGTCGGGCGTAACGAGATATGCCGCGCCGGCGTCCCACGACATCAATACGCCGCCGTCGGCAGCACGCGCGATCTGCGGCGTCGAGTTCTCGATAAACGTGCGCAGCCTTTCCGTCCACTGCTTGTTCAGGACCATTCCGCCGATCCCGGATGCATATCGCTTGCCGTCGACCGTAGAGCCGTAGCGGATGCCCGGCATGAAACCGAGTGCGAGATCGTGCGGCAACTCCCAGGTAATCACCGAGCGCAATGACGGCGTGACGCCATGGCCGGTGAATTGCCCGGTGCCCGACGGCGTCTCGAAATGCAAAATCCACGATACCGCGGGCGTATTCGTCGCCCTGTCGCGATCCTGCGCATGCCATTTGATGCCGAAGGCCGTATCGCCCATGCCGCCGGCAGTCGTACCCGTTCCGCTATGATCGATGACCCGCTGCGCGCCTTCGGTTTCGACCCGCAATTCCAGCGTATCCGATACGCCGAAACGCAACAGCGTCGGCGTGCCGAGCGTCGTGAGCCGCGTGGAATCGCGCCGGTCACGCTCCGCCACGACATCGGTTTCGAACTGGAAACGTCCTTTGCCGACCACCTCCGACGACTCGACGAAATCCGGCCCGTCGGTGTCGATCGGTTGCATAGCGCTCGCCGAGTTCAGCGTCACCCATACCGCAAGGAACGCCGACGCTATACGCACTGACAAAATCCGCCGCCCGCCATCCTTTATTCAGCCCCGCTTCTTCGGCTTGGGAGTAAACGCAGCGCAGTAACCCTGCGGACTGATGACCCCCTCCACGACTTTGCACGTCCCGGCGGCTTTGGCCGTGGCGCCGGGAATGAATTGCAGGCAATCGTCGCAGTCCTTGCCGGCCTTGGGCTTGTCCTGGTAATTGACCGCCGCCTTCGTCAATTTATCGGCGGCACGCGCATTGCGGATCGTTTCCACTAACGGCAGCGCCGCAATGCCCGCAATGAAAATGGCGGCCTTCTTCAGCAACGAGCGGCGCGATTTCGTTTCGATTGAGCTGTCGTGCATGTTTTCCCTCCAGTCGGCTAGCAGTACGTTGTCGGCGTTCATAATGTAATACCGGTGGCGCGCCGTTTTAATTCCAGCGCACAAAAAAACGCGGAGACCGCTTTTTGCGTTCTCCGCGCGAACAACAACGAGCAAAACTTCTAATCCACGACGGTGAGCTTGCCGTTCATCTCCTCGTGCCCCGTGCCGCAGAAAATGTCGCACAGGAACACGAAAGTGCCGGTCTTGTCGGGCGTGAGGCGAACCCGCGTTGCCTTGCCCGGCACGATATCCGCGCGCACGTTGAAGTCCGGCAGGTTGAATCCCATCAGGATGTCCTGCGTCCGGAACTCCAGGATCACCGGCACGCCTTTCTTGAGCTTCACCTCGCCGGGAATATAGTTGAATTTCTTCGCCGTGATCTTGATGACTTTTTCTTTCGGTTCCGCCGACTGCGCCGCGACGTAAGCGCCCAGAGAGCCGAGCGTCACGACGGTTGCCGCCGCGACGATGCGCAATGCTTTTTTGCCGAAGATCATCGCGATCACGCCTTCACCACCGGAAACTCGGTGATCTTGTTGTCTGCGGCCTTGGTGTCGGTATCGACTTCGCGGAATCCGAGACCCTTGTACGGCTGCGCCGGATCCCACGGCAGCGGCGCGCGCGTCGGCGCCTTGCCCGCCTCCGGCAGCGGGAACATCAGCCCTTTCGCCGCGTGGTGCGCGATGTGGCCGGTCATGTGATGGTGTTCCTGATGGATGTGGCCGTAAAACACCGTGACGTTCTTGTACGGCATCAGCATATCGACCGCCTTGGCGCCGTCTTTGGTCGCCCAGTCCCATTGAGGATAAAGATCGAACAGCGGGCGGTGCGTGAACACGACGATGGGCGCATCGTTTTTCTGTTTCTTGAGATCCGCATCGAGCCATGCAAGCTGTTCATCGCCGATGGACGCGCGCGGATCCGAAACGTTATCGAGCACGATGAAATGCACGCCCTTGTGATCGAACGTATAGTGCGTCGCGCCGAAAAATTCCTGGAACGCCTTGCCGTTGTCGAGCGATGCGTCGTGCTCGCCGGGCATGAAGCGCACGGTCTGGACCTTGAGATCTTTGACGATCTCCTTGAATTCCGACAGGCGCTTGCGGCGCTCGACCGGATTGTCGGTCGTGTGCGTGAGATCGCCGGTGAACATGATGAAATCCGGCTGGCGCTCGAGGCTGTTGACCGCGGCCACCGCCTTCTTGAGCGTGCCCTTGGCGTCGGGATTGGGCGGGCCTTCGAAGCCCCAGTGCGTGTCCGACAACTGCACGAAATAGAAATCGTCCTGCCCCGCCGCCAGGCTCACGCCCGGCAGGCCCGACGCGAATACCACGCCGCCGAGTCCCGCGAGCTTCAGAAAGTCCCGTCTGTCGATAGTTTTAGCCATTGCCGCCTCCTGTTAACTGGGTGTGAATAAGGTAAAGTCCTGCTTGCCACCTTCGTATAACCGGCGCGGCATTGGGAATATTCCCGCCCTGGGCGGGAATAAAATCCGCCGCCAACCGGTAATGGATCAATAGCCCTGGAATAGAGTCCGAGCTTGGAACCGCAGACCCGATTCGAGGAAACCGTGATGGCGCATCTCGATGCAGCCTACAATCTCGCGCGCTGGCTCGCGCGCGACGAGCGCGACGCCGAAGACGTCGTGCAGGAGGCATGCCTGCGCGCGTTCCGGTTTTACGCGAGCTTCCACGGCGGCAATGCGCGGGCGTGGCTGCTCGCGATCGTGCGCAATACGTATTACACGTGGCTAGAAAAGAACCGCGCGCAGGCATTGAACGTGGAATTCACCGACGACACCGTCGCTGCCGTCGACTACGACATGGCGACCACCGCCGACAGCGTCGAAAAGCTGTTGCAGGAAGACGACACGCGGCAACTCGTGCGCCGGGCGCTCGAACGGATCCCGGCGGAATTCCGCGAGGTGATCGTGCTGCGCGAACTGGAAGACCTGTCTTACCGCGAGATCGCCGAAATCGCGGACATTCCGCTCGGCACGGTGATGTCTCGCCTGTCGCGCGCGCGCAAGCTCATGCTGCAGGCTTTGAAAGAACTGGACCAGGAGTCCTGATATGGACATGGATTGCACGCAGACCCGGAACTACATGCACGCGCATCTCGACCGCGAACTCGACCCGGTCGCCGCCGCGGGCGTTGAAGCGCACATGCGAACCTGCGCGGCCTGCGCGCAGGCGTATGCGACGCAAACCGCGCTGCGCAAAGCGGTCAAAAAGCAGGCCGCTTACTTCAGCGCGCCCGCCGCCCTGGCTGCGCGCATACGCGCGCAAGTCGATGCCGCCGGCGGTCCCGCCAGGAAGAAGACGCCACGCTGGAATTGGTTTCCGCTCGGCGCGGCGATCGCCGCCACCGCAGTCATCACCTGGACCGCCGCGGTGCAAATGGAATCCGGATCGCACGACGAACGAATCGGCGAACAGGTCATTGCCGGTCACGCGCGCGCGGTGCTGACCAACCACGTGATCGAAGTCGCGTCATCGGATCAGCACACGGTAAAACCGTGGCTGAGCTCCAGGCTCGATTTCTCGCCATCCGTCTCCGACCTGGCCACGGCGGGCTTCCCGCTCGCCGGCGGTCGCCTCGACTACATCGACAGTCGTCCAGTCGCGGCGCTGGTCTATCGCCATCGCCAACATGTAATCGATTTATTCGTCTGGCCTGACACCAAGGCCGCCCGCTCGTCCATGCGGGCATCGTCCAAGCAGGGATTCAACATGCTGCACTGGACCGATGCAGGCATGACGTTCTGGGCAATCTCGGACGTCAATGCCGAGGATCTCAAGACTTTCGCGGAGACTTACGCCAGCGCGAAATAGCAGTCCCGGTCATTTTTTGGATTCTATGACTTGCCCCCATCCCAGCCTTCCCCCGCAAGCGGGGGAAGGAACTCTTTAATTCCCTCCCTTGCGAATGCGGGGGAGGGTCAGGGAGGGGGCCGCTTAAGTCCGCTCGACCTCGTTCTCGAGCTTCGCGTCGCCGCGCAGATAAGCTTCGAGGTTGCGCAAAAAGATTTCGACACCGCGGCGGTAGTTGCCGGTGCCCGTCGACGAATTGTGCGGCGTGATGATCACGTTGGGCATGGCCCACAGCGGCGATTCGGTAGCGAGCGGCTCGTGCGTGAACACGTCAAGATAGGCGCCGCGCAAATGTCCGCTCGCGAGCACTTTGGCCAATGCAGCCTCGTCGATCACTTCGCCGCGCGACATGTTGACGAAGCCCGCATGCCCGGGCAGCAGACGGAAACGGCGCTCATCGATGAGCCCGCGCGTGTCGGCGGAGAGCGGGCAAGCAAGTATCAGCCAGTCGCACTTCGGCAGCAACGAGTCGAGCGCCGGCAGCGGCTGCACCTCGTCGAAATTCTCCGCCGGCGCGACGTTGCGGCGCACGCCGATGACGCGCACTCCTATTGCATGCAACGCACGAGCGATCACTTTGCCGATATGCCCCATGCCGACGATCACCGCAGTTTGCCCCGGCAGATCGAGCGGCGAGTCGGCGCCCAGTTGCGGCGCCCACTCGCGCTTTTGCTGCGCGCGCATCCAGTGGGGAAAGTTGCGCGCGAGCATCATCAATCCGGTCACCGCGGTGAGACCGACCGGCTCGGCATTCGCGCCCGCCGATGTGGTCACGCGCAGGCCGCGCTTGATCGACGGCTGGTACGGTTTCTGGTCGGAACCGGCAGAGACGACCTGCAGCCACTTGAGATTCGGCGCCGAGTCGATAATCGGCCAGTAGACCATCGCCGCATCGCTCAGGCGCGTCTTGATCGTGCCCTGCCAGATATCGCGCGAATAGAAAGTCACTTCGATGCTCGCGTGCTGTGCGGGCGTCAATTTGACGTCTTGCGTGAATTCAAGAACGTCGAGCTTGCGCGGCGCACGCGCGAGTATGCCCGCGAGTTTTTCGTTGAAATCGGAAACGAGCTGCTTTGAGACAAAAAGAGAGAGGTTCATCGACTGCTTCCGTCAGAGAAGAAGGCTATTTTCGCCGTAATGGTAGCGCAGGCGCCACGCCTGCTTTCGTGTAACCGCCCGGTAAGGTGCCTGTACTGCCTTAAGTGGCCATTGCTTTCGCTACCGCAGCCGCCGGCACCGCCGCGCGGGCAATCTCGCCTGCGTCTTTCAGCTTATCGAGCGACCAGCACAGCTTGATCAATGCATCGGTCTCGCCCGTCGACAATATGCCTTTGGCGAACTTGCGGAACTTGGCTTCGAGATCTTCGTCGCTCATCGGCCGGGATAACGAGCCGAGTGCGTGCTCGACGTGCTTTGTCAACACGCGGCCGTCTTTCAGCTTGATCGCGATATGCGCGGCGTCTTCGTGCACGCTCTTGTCGACCGCAGCGCTGACCTTGTCGCGCAGCGTAATGACTTCCGGATCGTGCACGCACGCATCACTGTAGACGTCTTCGCCGCCTTCGCCGTGGATGATCGCGACCGCCGCCGAATGATAAACGCTGAACTTGCCTTCGAGCCCGACCTGCGGCGTCTTCTTGCCGGTGAGCTCGAGCACCAGCGGATGCACTTTGAGCGCGATGCTTTCGATGTCGGCGGCTTTCAGCTTGTGTTCGTTGCGCAACTGCACGCAGCCGTCGATGATCGGGTGGATCACGATCCCGCACGCGAACGGCTTGTAGGTATTGAGCGCGACTTCCCACGTCTGCCCGAGACCGCCCGTGATTTCGTCGTAATTGCGCGCGGTCGCCAGCACGTTGGCGAAACCGCGCGGGGCTTCGATGCCGCGCTCGGAACTCGTGAAATTCTTCGACGCCAGGAAAGCGGCGGTCATGCCGCTTTGCGCCGCGCGGCCCGGATGGAACGGCTTGCACATGGTGCCGAACATTTCGCGCAGCCCCGACGACTGGGTCGCCGCGATGCCTAGCGCCCACGTCATCTGCTGTGCGTTGAGTTTAAGGACGCGGCCCACCGCCGCCGCCGCGCCGAACACGCCGGCCGTGCCGGTGATGTGCCAGCCGACATCGTAGTGCGAAGGATAAACCGCGTTGCCGATCCGGCACTCGACTTCGACGCCGAGGATGAATGCGTGGAGGAAATCCGCGCCGCTCAGCGGCCGGTATTCCGCTAGCGCCAGCAACGCCGAAGCAACCGGTCCGCTCGGATGGATCACCGTTTTAAGATGCGTGTCGTCGAAATCGAACATGTGCGAGCTGATGCCGTTCAGCAACGCCGCATGCATGATGTCGAGGCGCTCGCCGCGCCCCAGCACCGTCGCCTGCGCCGGGCCCGAAAATTCGCGTAGTGCCGCAAGCGCGATATCGATGCCTTCGTGACGCGAAGCGCCGATCGCGCAGCCGAGCCAGTTCAGAACCGAGCGCCTGGCCTCGTGCCTGACCTTGTCGGGAATATCGCCGTAACGCGAATCGACGACGAATTGCGCGAGTATTTTGGTGACTTCCATGTGCAACTCCGTGGCAAAACTGCTGTTGATTACTTCGGCAGGGCAACTCCTTCCCCCGCTCGCGGGGGAAGGCCGGGATGGGGGCGATAGCTGCTGCTCGACTACCCTAAATACTTTTTCTCCCACTCCTCGACGTCGCCAAGCTGCAACACTTCGTTGTATTCCTTCATCGTCACCATGCGATTGCTCACCGCTTTGGTGTTGCCGTCGCGCTTCAACGCGTTGACCGCCTCGCGGATGGCGAAAACCGCCGAATTGCGCGCGAGACCCGGGAAAATCGCGATGCGGAAACCCAGCTTTTCGATTTCGGCGGCCGACAGCTCACCCAGCTTGCCGCCGCCGTCGATGTTGACCAGACACGGCCCGTCGACCGACGACGTGATGCGTTTCATGTCGTCTAGGATGTTCGGGCTGTTTTTCAACTCGACGAACAACACGTCGGCGCCCGCCTTGCGGAAAGTCTGCACGCGGTGGATCGCATCGTCGAGGCCGTTGCCCGCCGCGGAATCCGTGCGGGCGATGATGATAAAATCGGGATCGCTGCGCGCGGCGACCGCGGCCTCGATCTTCTTGGCGGCCTCGGCCAGCTCGATCACCGGGCGCGAACCGGGCAGATGGCCGCAGCGCTTCGGCGCGACCTGGTCTTCGATATGAATCGCCGAGACTCCGGCGGCCTCGTATTCGCGCACGGTATGGCGCACGTTGACGGCATTGCCGTAACCGGTATCCGCGTCGCAAATCAGCGGAATGCCCACGCACGCGGCAGCACGATGCGCATGTTGCGTGAATAACGTGAGATCGACGAGACCGACGTCGGGCTTGCCGAGCAGCGACGCCGACACCCCGTTGCCGGTCATATAGACGGCCTCGAAGCCCGCCTGCTCGACGATCCGCGCGCCCAGCGCGTCATAAATACCCGGTGCGACGAGCAAAGGCCCGCTGGTCAAACGCGCGCGCAGGCGCTGGCGTGGAGTGGCGCTCATCATTCGATCCCCAGTTTCTTTTTCACAGCATTGAGTTCCTGCATGTCTTTCAACAACTGTCCCTTGAATTCATCTGGCCCCATGAAGCCGTCGAGCTGGGTGGCCTGCTCGAGATACGTCTTCCATTCGGGGGCCTGCTGCGCTTTCTGGATCGCAGCAACGAGTTTATCCAATATGGGCCTGGGCAGTCCGGTCCTGCCCATGATGCCGCGCCACTGGTAGCGCACGACGTTCCAGCCGCGCTCCTTGTACGTGGGCACGTCGGGAAAATCCGCGAGCCGTCTGTCCGACGAGACGGCGAGCACGCGCACTTTGCCCGAGACGATGAACGGCTTCACGTTGCCGGGGTTGGTCGCCGCGGCATCGACGTGGCCGCCGGCGACCGCAAGCAGTGCCGGGCCGCCGCCTTTGTAGGCGACCCAGTTCACCTTGATCCCGGCGACTTCCGCGAACACTTCCCACGCTACGCGATGCGCCCCTATCTGGAACGGACCGCCGACGTTGAACTTGCCGGGGTTCTGGCGCGCGTATTTGACGAAGTCATCGATGGTCCTGAACGGGATCGACGCCGGCACGATGAGGCCGTACGGATCGATCTGCGAGCGCGTGATCATCTGCAGATCGTCCGGCTTGAAGTTCGCGTTCGGCTCGCCGAACAACGACGCGAGCGTCAGCGTGTTGGAGGCGATCGTGTAGCCGTCCGCCGGCGCTTTCAGCAGCTGGTTGACCATGATGATGCCGTCCGCGCCGGTACGGTTTTCGACGATCACGTTCTGCCCGAGCTCTTTGGTGAGCAGTTTCGCCATGACGCGCGCGAAGAGATCGACGGGCGAACCCGCCTCCGACCAGCAGAGCAGCGTGATCGTGCGCGCCGGATAGTCCTGCGCGAGGGCCACTGCCGGCAGCGTCAGCAGGAGAACGGCACATGCCAGAGCACGCCACAGCGCGCGCAGGTTGTCGATCGCCATGGTCATGCCGCCGCCTTCACTTCGAATCGATAGCGCGCAATCTTCGCATCGTCGAGCACCACGCCCAGACCGGGACCTGCCGGCAACGCGATGCTGCCCGCGGTCAGATCGAGCTTGTGGGTCACGATATCGTCGGAGGTTTTCAGCGGGCCTACGCACTCCAAACCGTCGATCACGTTGTTCGAAGTCGCGGCGCACATGATTTCCGCCATCGTATTGATGCCGAGCCCGAAACCGTGGCCGAGCACGCAGCGGATGCCGGCCGCTTCGGCGGTCGCGATCATGCGCCGCGTATTCAGGAATCCGCCCTGCTTCATCACCTTGACCTTGACG
Source organism: uncultured Streptomyces sp. (assembly GCA_964510405.1). Classification (GTDB taxonomy): domain Bacteria; phylum Pseudomonadota; class Gammaproteobacteria; order Burkholderiales; family SG8-41; genus PALSA-1004. Next base: position 11,136 of record CAZEAX010000005.1, read on the forward strand.
ATGTCGGCGGCGTCCGCCTTGATTATGTTGATGAGGCTCGCATGGTCGAGCACCGACTCGTCGGCCATGATCGGAATGCCGCCCGATTCGCGGCGCACGCGCGCCATGCCCGCAATGTCGTCGAACGGCACCGGCTGCTCGAACAACTGCAGCTTGAACGGCAACACCATCCGCGCGAGCTTTATCGAAGTATCGGCGTCGTAACCGGCGTTGGCGTCGATGCGTAGATTGAAGTCCGGGCCGACCGCATCGCGGATCGCTTTCACGCGGTCGCGGTCGGCTTCGATATTGCCGCCGACCTTGATCTTCGCCGATTTGAAGCCGCGCTTCTGCCACGACACCGTCTCCGCCGCCGCTTCGTCCGGCGGCAGGATGCCGATCCACGCATTGAACATCACGCGGTCTTTCACCGCACCTCCCAGATACGTGTAGACCGGCACGCCGCACACGCGCGCCGTGAGATCGACGCACGCCATTTCGATCGCGGCCTTCGCGTCGTGAAACCCTTCGATGGCCGGCTCCAGTTTCTGCAGCACGCGATGCACGTTGGTCGGATCCATGCCGACGACCAATCCCGCGAGCTTCGTGCGCAGCATCTCAAGGCTGTCTTCGATGGTTTCCATCGAATAGCCCGGCGACGGATCGATATTGCCGAGCCCTACGGCTCCGCCAGTCGCGGTGATGCGCACGATCGCGCTTTTCTGGATCGACTTGCTCTTGTAGGCGTTCTTGTATTCGCCGACGAGCGGGACCGCCACGCCGAACACTTCGACACGTTCGATTTTCATCATGCGAGACTCCAGTCGGGATGTTTTTGCAGAAAAGCGATAAGACCGCCTTCCGCGAGTATGCGTTGCACCGCCGGCGGCAGCACTGCGACAGTCCGGTCGATCTTGCGCGACGCGACCGCGACATTGCCGCGCGCGAGGTCGATCGCAATTTCATCGCCGTCGTTGATGCCGGCGATATCGCATTCGACGACCGGCAACCCGTTGTTGATCGCATTGCGGAAGAACTGGCGGCCGAATGCCGGTGCCACGATGGCGGCCACCCCCATCAGCTTCATGATGTGCACGGCCTGCTCGCGCGACGAGTTGATGCCGAAATTCTTGCCGGCGACGATTACGTCGCCCGGCTTGAAACGCGATGCAAAACCCCGCGCGACGTTGTCGAACGCATGCTGCGCGATGTAAGCGTTGTCCTTGCCGGGCAGGTATTTGCTGGAGCAGTTGATGTCGGTGTTGATATGCGCACCGAGAATGCGCGCCCGGCCGTTAATGTTCGTATTCATGCCATCGCCTCTTCCATGGAGCATCTAAATTTCAAATTCGCATGTCGGCTCCCAGCGGCACTCGTCTTGCTGTCGATCCCCATTTTATTGGGGCCCCTCGCCAGGGGACTCATGCCGCCCGCCACTGCCCGCCTACAACATCGCGCGGATCGGTGATAGTGCCAGTCAACGCCGACGCCGCTACTGTCGCGGCCGAGCCGACCCAGATTTCGGATCTGGAATTACCGAGCCGGCCTTTGAAGTTGCGATTTGCGCTTGAGATCGCGACGTCGCCGTCGCCCATGATCAGGTGGCCGGTGATATTGACGCAGGTGCCGCAGCCCGCGGCTTCGACCGAAGCGCCGGCCCGGGTTAACGCTTCGATCAACCCTTCACGCGCGGCGGCTAGATAGACTTCGCGCGACGCGGGCGTCACTATCATGCGCACGCCCTTGGCGATGCGCTGGCCTTTCAGGATCGCCGCCGCCTGCCGGATATCGTCGAGACGGCCGTTGGTGCAGGTGCCGATCAACGCGAAATTGATTTTCTGGCCTTTGACCTCCGGCACGCTAATCACGTCGTCGATCTGGTGATTGCGCGCAACCTGCGGCGCGAGCGTCGATGCGTCGATTTCGATGCGCTCAACGTAATTCGCATCCGCATCGGCTTTAACCGGTTGCGGCGCGCGCGCCTTGTGCGCCTTCAGCCAGGCCAGCGTTTTTTCGTCCGCTTCAAGGATCGCCGCCTTGGCGCCGAGTTCGGCCGCATGATTCGAGAGCGTCATGCGATCGTCGATTTCCATCGCGGCGACGGCCGAACCCGCGTATTCAAGCGCTTTATAGTTGGCGCCCTCCGCGCCGAGGCGCCCGAGCATCGTCAACGTGATGTCCTTGGCCCACACGCCAGGCTGCAGGCGGCCCGTCAGCTCGATGCGGATCGTCTCCGGCACGCGGAACCATAATTTGCCGGTCATCATCACCGCGGAAAGGTCGGTGCCCTCGACGCCGGTGCCGAACGCGTTGAACGCGCCGTACGTGACGGAATGCGTGTCGGTGCCGACGATCAGGTCGCCGCACGTCAGGTGCCCGCCTTCCGGCATGACCTGGTGGCAGATGCCGTCGCCGACGTCGTAGAGCACCGCGCCGTGCCGGTCCGCGAACGCGCGCATGTCGCGATGCACGTTGGCGGCCTCGATGTTCGGTGGCGGCGAGTAATGATCGAGCACGATCGCCGTCTTCGCCGCAAACGGCAATGCGAATTTGTCTTTGCCCGCGCCGAGCTTCTGGATCATTTTGAGCGCGTTGGACGCGCGCGCATCGTGCATCATCGCGAAATCGACGTTCGCCACCACGACGTCGCCCGCGCGCACGGGCTTGCCGCCCGCGCGCGCCGCGAGTATTTTCTCGGCGATCGTAAAACCCATTGTCCCTCCGGGGATATTGCCGCCTGGACGCCGCGCGTGACCTTGGCGCGGCGGCACATCACGCAAAATCGAGTGCGGGATTCTAGCAGGGAATCACAACCCGTTCCTGCGCGCCGGACGGGCTACTCCGGACGGATGCCCGCCTCCTTCACGACCTTGCCCCACTTCTCGCAATCGGCCTTCAGATACGCCCCGAATTCGCGCGGACTGCCGCCGATGGAATCCGCGCCTTCGTTGGCGAACCGCGCCTTCACGTCGGTATCGACGAGCATGCGCCCGACTTCGGCGTTCAGCTTGTCGATGATATCCGCCGGCGTGCCCGGCGGCGCGAACATGCCCCACCACTGGCTCGACTCGAAACCGGGTATGGTTTCCGCAACCGTCGGTACTTCTTTAATCGTATCGACGCGCTTGAGACCGGTGACCGCGACTGCGCGCAAGCGGCCGGCGCGCACTTGCGTAAGTGCGGTGGGAATCGCGGTGAACAACACCGACACCTGCCCCGCCACCAGATCGATCACCGCAGGCGGCCCGCCTTTGTATGGAATATGCGCGAGGTTCGTACCGGTTTGCAGCTTGAACAGTTCGCCCGTCAGGTGGCTCAACGTGCCGGCGCCGTTGGACGCGTAGTTGATCGCGCCGGGGCGCGCTTTCGCGAGATCGATCAACTCCCTAACCGTGCGCACCGGCAGCGACGGATGCACGACGAGCAGATTCGGCGCCGACGCGATCTCGATGACCGGCGAAAAATCGCGCAACGGATCGTACAAAGGCTTGCGCGTGAGATGCGGCGCGATCGAATGCGTGCTCGAGGAGGTGACCAGCAGCGTGTAACCGTCGGGCGCCGCGCGCGCCACCATGTCGGAACCTATCATGCCGCCCGCGCCGGCGCGGTTGTCGACGATGACCTGCTGGCCGAACACCGCGCCGAGTTTTTGCGCGAGCGCCCGGGCGAAGAGATCGGTGCCGCCGCTCGGCGGAAAGGGCGCCACGACGCGAATCGACTTGGCCGGATAGTTTTGCGCCAGCGCAGCGGGCAAAACGCTTGCTGTCACGCAGCCCCACATCACCATCGCGGCAATTTTTTCGGTGTTCATCCTAACGCCTCCGCGCGCCCGATATCACCTTCGCTAGTTCATGCCCCACAACAATGAAGCGCGCTCGCGGTCGGCCCACACGCCCTGCGCGCGGCGCGCTTTGCGGCGTTCTTCGTGCCAGCGCCGGTACGCGACGTTCTCCGGGTTGGTGACCGTGTCGCTCTCCAGCATCTTCGCCGCAAGCCACGCATTCAAGGGCTTCACAGACCCGGACAGCGGATAACCGAACAATTGCAACGTCGGCCCGATCAACGCGTCGAGTGCCGCCACGTCGTGCTCCGGCAGGCGCGTCCGATACATGCCGCAATATTCAGTCGATATCGGACGTGAAGTTTTCGCGTGCAATGGATGCGTGCTCCACGCGCGCGCCGACGGCGTATCGTGCGGCGACAGCATGCGATCGTCGAACGGCTCGCCGATAAACTCGCACAGCTTGCGGATCGTCGGCTCAGGCGCCGTGCACAAATCTTCATAGCGGATTTCGAGATACGCACCGGCCGGCAGCTCGCGTGCGAAATCGCGTATGGACAATACATAGCGCTGCCACAGGTAAGCGCCCGAGTACACCGAATACGGCCACAGCATCGAGTCGGAGATGTCGATCGCCTGGTCGCGGCCGTCGCGCACGATGTGGACGAACTGCGCGTCGGGGAACAAGGCGCGGATATCGTCCATCCAGAAACTGTTGCGCGGCGTTTTTTCGCCCCACCGCGGCTTGCCTTCGGTTTGCGCGTACTCGCGGTGCAGTGCCGCATAGAGCCCCGCAAACGTCGGCTCGGCTGCGGCCGCGACGAGATTCACCGGCGCCGGCTTGATCGGCCACTTGCCGACCGTCGGTGTGGCGAGCATGTCTTCGGCAAGCGCCAGCAAGTTGGCCGGCTTGCGCAAATCGCCGTAACTGTACATATACGGGTACACCAGATCGAACAGCCAGTCCGGCGGCGGCACCGCAAGCCGCGGGTGCGCGTCGAGGATCAGGCGCAACAGCGTCGAGCCCGAGCGCGGCGCGCTGACGATGAAAACCGGTCTATCTTTCACGTTCATGACGCTTCCTCAAAATTCCCTCCCCCGCGCGTTGCGCAAGGGAGGGAGTTTTCATCGCCAGGCATTCGAGATCCTCACTTAACGCCGCTGCGACAGCTTGCGCACGAGTTTCTCGTCGACGATGAGTCCGAGACCCGGCGTGTCGGGCATCACGAGCTTGTTGTTCTTCACGACGGCGCCGCCCTCCTTGACCGGACGGTCCTTGATGCGCAACTGATAGTCCATGCCGGGGTCGCAGCCGACGAGGCGCACTGCCGCATGCAAGTGCCCGGTCGCGGTATCGAGCAGCGCGCTGCCCTGCGTCCAGTCGATGCGCACCGGCAGGTTCGCCGCCTCGGCGATGTGCATCATCTGCAGCGCCTTGTAAAATCCGCCGCACTTGCCGAGCTTGAGGCTCACCATGTCGGCAGGCTTGTCCGCCGCAATCTGGATCATCGTCGCGAGATTCTGGATCGCTTCGTCGGCGACGACTTTCTGCGGAATTGCGGCGGTGATGGCCGCGAGGCCCTTCAGATCATGGAACGGCACGGGCTGTTCGATCGCAACGTTCGCGACGCCGGCAAAACGCCGCGTGAAAATTTCGATCGTGTCCTTCGCCGTGCCCCACATCTGGTTCGGGTCCGCGATCACGAGCGCGGTGCCCGGCACCTTTTCTATCATCGCTTCGAGCCGGTCGGCGTCGGCATCGAGGGATTCCAGATGGCCGGTCATCTTCGGCTCGAAACAGGTATAGCCTTTCGCCAGCAGCCTGACCGCGTGCTCGGCCATGCGCGCGGGCGTGTCGCGCGGCATCGTCGCGAGCTGGCCGAAACTTTTCTGGAACGCGCCGCCGAGCAGGTTGTACACCGGTTGGCCCGATGCCTTGCCCATGATGTCGTAGAGCGCGATGTCGATCGAACTGCGCGCACCCGCGTTGCCCTGCAGGAACAGGTGATCGAGCGCCGCGTGAATCGCGCCGATCTGGAACGGGTCCTTGCCCATGATGGTGCGGCCGAACAGCGCGACCGTCGCGAGAATTCCGGCTTGCGTCTCGCTCGTCACCGGATGCGCGCACGCCTCGCCCCAGCCGACGATGCCTTCGTCGGTGGAGATTTTGACGAACACGTTTTCCTTGTACTGGATGTTGGCGAACCAGCCCTCGCGCGCGTGCACCATTGTGCCTTTCTTCTTCCCCGACCCGAACAGCGCGTGATATTCGTCGGTCGGCTCGTACCAGACCGGTATCGCTTCGACTTTGGTGATTTTCATTTTTCTCCTTCTGCCCTTAGTCAAAACCTTTATCGGCCGCAGATAAACGCGGATGAACGCAGATAAGTCTAAAGCACTTCAACCGTGGATCCGCTGACGATCGGTTAGTTGTTAATTTTTGCTTTTGAATTGCGCCCGCGTTTATCTGCGTTTATCTGTGGGTCCAACCGGTTCTTAGTAACTCGTTGGCCAGTTCGACAGCCGGTGTTGCCCGACGCCGTTCGACAATCTCAGCATGTGCGTGTCGAGCATTTCCTTCAGGTACTCGCGCGTTTCGCGCGGATCGAGCACTTCCTTCACGCCGAATACAGCGCCCAGATCGTAGGCCGAGCCGTTGCGCGACATTTCCGCGAGCAGGTGCTTGAACTTTTCAGGATCGTCTTCTTCCTTGACGCCGTGTACGACCGTGACCGCGGTGCGCGGATTCATGAAGCTCACCTCCGTCGTCCACCACGCGGCGATTTCGTCGGCAATGCCGGCGCCGCCCATATTGATGAAGCCGCGCCCGTAGCTTTTGCGCAGGATGATGCTGATCCTGGGCACCGTCACCTGCAGCAGCGCGTTCATCCAGTTGATCACCTTGCCGATCACACCGCGCTTTTCCGCGTCCGGCCCGATCAGGAAACCAGGCTGGTCCTGCAGGAACACGAGCGGGATGTTGTAGCAATCGCACAGCACGATGAAGTCGGTCGCCTTGCTGCACGCGTCAGCGTCCATCGCGCCGCCTTTGAACTGCGGGTTGTTCGCGATCACGCCGACGGATTTGCCTTCGATGCGCACAAGCGCGGTGGCAATGCTGCGGCCGAACCGTTCCTTGATTTCAAAAAAGCTGTCGCGGTCGGCGATCAGGCGGATGACCTTGCGCACGTCGTACACCTGCGCCTGCGACTCGGGTATCGACTCGAGGATGTCCTTGATCGCATCATCGGAACCGGCGGGCACCTCCACAACCGGCGGCGGCTGGCGGTTGTTGGTCGGCAGGAAACCGAGAAACCGCTTGATCGCGTCGATCGCCTGCTCGTCGGTATCGACGACCAGATCGGCGAAGCCCGAATGCTCGGCGAGTATCTGCCAGCCGCCCAGTTCCTCCGGCGTGACTTCGCGGCCGAGCGCCATCGACACCACACGCGGACTCGCGACTGCCATTACCGCGCCTTTGCGCATCACGCAGAAATCCGAGCAGCAGGCGTGCCACGCCGCGGAACCGAACGCATTGCCGAGGATCGCCGCGGCCCACGGCGCTTCGCGCGTGCGCAGAAAGCGGTTGCCCTCGAAGTTCATCCCCATGCCCTCGCCCATGATGTCGGGCATGCGCACGCCGGTCGATTCGCCGAGAAACACCACCGGAAATCCGCGCCGGCCTCCGGTATCCTTCACGTGCGACATCTTGCGGTTGTTGGTATAGCTCGACGACGAGCCTTTGACGGTGAAGTCGTAACCGACGACGCCGACGCGCCGCCCTTCGAGCTTGCCGAAGCCGGTAACCTTGCCGTCGGCAGGCGTCGATTCGCGCATTTCCGGAATATAGGAAACACCGAACAGGCCCGACTCGCGGAACGAGCCCGCATCGAGCAGGTAATCGATGCGTTCGCGCGCGTCGAGAATGCCCGATTTTTTGCGTTTGGCGAGCTTGGCTTCGCCACCCATCGCGCGGGCGACGCGCCGGCGCGCTGCGTGTTCTTTGATCCTGTCGTCGAATTTCATGGCCGCACCGCCTTATCGTCAACGTGGAAGTTGACCAGAGCCGCAGCGCACAGTCTGTCTCCCAGGCGACAATTCGGTTTAGTATCTGCCCGCAGACCGGCAATCATGGCCACTATCCCAACCGACTTTCTCGGACAACTCGCAACCGGCGAACGCGCTTCGCTGCTGAAGCTCGCGAAGCGGCGCGCGCTAAGCCGCGGCGACTTCGCATTCCGCGTCGGCGACGTGAAGCGCGGCGCTTATCTGCTCACTCGCGGGCGGCTCAAGTTCTTCCGTGTGACACCGGATGGCCGCGAAGTGATTTTGTGGTTCTGCTTTCCCGGCGAAGTCTTCGGTATTTCCGAAGTGCCCGCGCCGAAAGGCCGCCGGGTCAACGTCGAAGCCTGCGAAGATTCCGAAGTCGCAGTCGTCGGCGACGCCGCGTTCAACCGGTTTCTCGACGAACATCCGGCGGCCGCGCGCCTGTGCCGGCGCACCATGGCCGTTCGCCTGGGCACGCTGACCAATACGCTGGTGAACCTGGTGGCCGACGACGCTTACGCGCGTGTGGCCAAACTGGTATTGCATCTCGGCACGAACCACGGCACGAGACTGGGCAAAGCAATCGTGCTGGAAGTCGTGCTGACGCATCAGGAAATCGCGGACATGACCGGAGTGAACCGACAGACCGTAACGCGCATACTCGGCGACCTGCGCAGAAAGCGCATCGTGAGCATCCAGCGCCGCCGCATCCGCATCGACGATGCGGCAAGGCTCGCTGCAGCGATCCGCGCAACCGCGTCGTGACTTGCGCGTTTCGAGCGCTTGCCTCGGTGCGCCTGTGCGCATACATTGCACGCATGCGGAATCTGACGATGCTCGCCGCGCTGCTCGCAAGCGCATCCGCCCCTGCACAACATTATCCGAACAAGGTCGTGCGCTGGGTCGTGCCGTACGCCGCGGGCGGTGGCACGGATGTCGTTGCGCGCCCTATCGCGCTGGCGATGGGCGACGTGACGGGCCAGCCGGTCGCTTACGATAATCGCGGCGGCGGCAACGGGTTGATCGCGGGTGAAATCGTCGCGCGCGCGGCGCCCGACGGCTATACCCTGCTGGTCGGCAGCCCGGCGATCATGACTACCAACCAGAACCTGTACCCGAAAATGCCGTTCGACCCGATCCGGGATTTCGCCGCGATCAGCAAGTTCGCGAGCGTGCCCAATCTGCTGATCGCGCATCCCTCGCTGCCCGCGCGCACGGTGCAGGAGCTGATCGACTACGCCAAAGCGAACCCGGGCAAAGTCAACTGGGCGTCCTCAGGCATAGGCGCCGGCGGGCACCTTGCGATCGAGCTGGTGCAAAGCAAAACCGGCATCAAGGTCGTGCACATCGCATATAAGGGCGCGGGGCCGGCGCTGATCGCGGTGATCGGCGGCGATGCGCAACTGATGTTCGGCGGACCGGGCGTGTTCATGCCTCATGTCAAAGCCGGCCGCGTGCGAGCGCTGGCCATCGGCAGCCTGCAGCGCATTCCGATCCTGCCCGACGTGCCGACGCTGAACGAGTCCGGTCTGCCCGGCATGGAATCCGGATCGTGGTACGGCCTTGTCGCACCTGCCGGCACGCCGGCCGCTATCATCAAGTCGATCCACGCCGCCACGGTGAAAGTATTGAACATGCCGGAGACGCAGTCGCGCCTCGCGGCTGACGGCGCAATCGCGTCAGGCAACACCCCGGAGCAGTTTGCGCAGGAAATCCGCATGGAGGCCGCGATGTGGGCGCGCGTCATCAAGCAGGCGGGGATCAAGCTGGACTAACGCCGCGTCCGTACGGCGCGCGACCACAAAATGCATACGATGATGGATAATCACGCTCTCTCCGTTACCCGACCGACGGCATGCCGTGACGACACGATCTGAAACTTCGCCCGCGCTGACACTTGCCGAAAAGATCGTTGCGCGCGCAGCGGGCGCAGCCGCCGTGCGTCCCGATGAAATCGTGACGTGCCGAGTCGATCTCGCGATGATGCACGACCTGCAGGGGCCGCGGATCGTCGGCCCCATGCTCGAGCGTCTCGGCGCGCCGATCTGGGACGTGAACCGCGTGGTGGTTGTCAGCGACCACAATGCGCCGGCGATCGATGCCGATTCTGCGGCGATCCTCGATCTCACGCGTAAATGGGTCAAGGCTAAGGGCCTGCCGCACTTCTACGACATGCAGGGCATCTGCCACACGATATTGCCGGAGCGCGGGCACCTGAAGCCGGGCATGTTCGTGGTCGGCGGCGACAGTCATTCGCCCACCGGCGGCGCCGTCGGCGCGTTCGTGATCGGCATCGGCAGCACCGAAGTGTGTGGCGTGCTGGTAACCGGCGAAATCTGGGTGCGCGTGCCGCAGTCGATACTCGTAACGTGGAACGGCGAGTTGCCCGCCGGCGTCACGGGGAAGGACATGGCGCTGAAAATGTGCGCGACACTGCCCATGCGCGCTTGCGATTACCGCGTGATCGAGCATGCGGGAACGGCAATACGCAAAATGAGCATGGGCAACCGCTTTACGCTTTGCAACATGTCGCCTGAGATGGGCGCGAAGACGCAGATAATTGCCCCCGACGAAACTACGGTCGAATACCTCAAACAAGTCGGCGTAGAGACGGCTGAAGTGAACGCGTGGCAAAGCGATCCGGATGCGACTTACGAACGCAGGCTCGAATTCGACGCGGGCGCGCTCAATCCGCAGGTCGCGGCCCCGCACAGCCCCGCAAACGCGAGCGATGTTGCGAATCACGCGGGCGTCAAAGTCGATCAAGCGTACATCGGCGCGTGCACGGGCGCGAAACTTTCCGATCTGCAAATGGCGGCCGAAATCGTGCGCGGACGCCGCGTCGCTGACGGCGTGCGCTTCCTGATTGCACCCGCGTCGCAGCGCATCACTGCCGAAGCGGCGCGCGACGGCACGCTCGCGACGCTTACCGAAGCGGGAGCGATTCTGTTGCCCACGGGCTGCGGCGGCTGCGCAGGCATGGGTGCTGGCACCGTGGCGGCCGGCGAAGTCTGCATTTCATCCACCGCACGCAACTACCAGGGCCGCATGGGCGATTACAGCGCCAAGGTGTACCTCGGCTCGCCGTACACGGTGGCTGCCGCCGCGGTGACCGGACACGTCGTCGACCCGCGCGAGTTTCTGTCGTGAGCGCCGGTCGCGCCTGGGTGTTCGGCGACGACATCAACACCGACCTGATCGCGCCCGCCCGCTATCTCAAGCGGCCGATCGCGGAGTTCGCCGTGCATACGATGGAAGCGGCCGATCCCCAGTTCGCTGCAGGCGTGCAGCACGGCGACATCCTCGTCGGCGGTGAAAATTTCGGCTGCGGCTCGTCGCGCGAACAGGCGCCGGCGGTGCTGCGCCACCTCGGACTCGCCGCGGTGGTGGCGAAATCGTTCGCGCGCACGTTTTATCGCAACGCGATGAACGTGGGGCTGCCGGTGCTCGTATGTCCGCGCGCGGGCGAAATCAAAGCAGGTGGGAATCTCACGCTCGATCTCGAGCAAGGCATAGTCGAAGACATCAGCAGCGGCGCTCGCTTCAGCTGCAATGCGATTCCGCCCCATCTCATGCAGATGATACGGGATGGCGGTTTGATTCCGCACCTGGAGAAGCGCCTCAGAGCGCAAGCCGCCGGCAAGGACGCGAAATGACGAGCCGCAGCCAATTGCGCCGGCAACTCGCCGGACCGGACATCATCGTCACGCCCGGCGTGTGGGACGGCATGAGCGCGCTGCTTGCGCAGGAGGCGGGCTTCACAGCGTGCTGCGTATCAGGCAGTGCGATTGCGAACATGCGGTTCGGCCGTCCTGACGTCGGACTCGTCAGCATGAGCGAAATGGCGGAAAGCGTAGCGGCGATGAGAGACCGCGTGGATATCGCACTGGTAGTAGATGGCGACACGGGTTACGGCAATGCGCTAAACGTCTCGCGCACCGTGCAGGTATTCGAGCGCAGCGGCGCGGACGCGATCCTGATCGAAGACCAGACCACGCCGAAACGCTGCGGTCACCTCGCGGGGAAAACCCTTATTTCAACCGCGGAGATGGCTGGCAAGCTGCAAGCCGCGCTCGACGCCCGCCGCGACGCGGAGTTGGTACTCATTGCGCGCAGCGACGCGATTTCGGTCGAAGGCCTCGAGCGCGCGATGGAGCGTGCGGAGCGCTATCTGGAGACTGGCGTCGACATGCTGTTTCTCGAAGGGCCGCGCAGCCTCGATGATATGCACGCGATCGTCGCGCGCTTTGGCGAACGCATTCCGCTGGTGCTCGCAATGACCGCTGGCGGCGACAAAAATCCCATTCCCGTACCCGAATTGCAGCGCATCGGTTATCGCCTGGTCGTCTTCGGCGGCGGCAACGGCCTGCCGCGCGCGGTCGTATTTGCCGCACGGCGCTATCTGCAGACTTTGCATTCGGCGGGCACGACCCAACCGGTGCAGGACCAGATGCTGACCTTCGCCGAATTGCAGCAGCTGCTCGGTACTGAAGAGATGTTCGCGGCGGCCGACCGCTACGCGGGCCGCTAGTTTTTCTGCAGTCCGATCTCGCGCAGGACCTTCAGCCACTTTTCCCGCTCGCTCTTCACGTAAGTCGTAAATTCCACGGACGAACTGCCGATGGGATCGGCGCCATCGCGCACCATTTTCTCGCGAACCTCCGGCGATTTGGCGATCAGGCCGATCGCGCGCGCAAGCTTGTCGATGACAGTGCGCGGCGTATTCAACGGCGCGAGCATCCCGTACCAGATCACCACGTCCACGCCCGGCAATCCTGATTCGGCAAAAGTCGGAACGTCCGGCGCGCTGGCCAACCGGGCCTGCCCCGAGACCGCCACTGCACGCAGTCTCCCCGCTTTCGCGTAAGGCAGTACCGAAGGCACGCTCGTCAGCGTGACCTGGACCTGGCCGGCCAGCAGATCGACGAGGCCGGGACCGGTGCCTTTGTACGGCACGTGCAGGAGTTCTATCCCAGCTTCGCGCTTCAAGAGTTCGGTCGCGAGATGCTGCACGCCGCCGGTCCCGCCCGACGCGTAGTTGATTTTGCCGGGTTGCGCTTTTGCCAGCGCCAGAAACTCCGCGAGATTTTTTGCCGGCACCGACGGATGCATGACCAGCATTACGGGCGTCGAAGCGAGCAGCGAAGTCGGCAGCAAATCCTTGGTTATGTCGAAGCTCGCGTCCCGCAGCAGCCCCGCCATCTGATGGCCGACGTTGATGATCAGCAGTGTATAGCCGTCGGGAACCGCATGTCCCACGATCTCCATGCCGATCAAACCGGTCGCGCCGGGCCGGTTGTCGATGACTACCGACGGACCCAATGCTTCGGTGAGCTTCTGGCCCATGATGCGCGCGACGAAATCCGTTCCTCCGCTCGCGGAAGTGCCGACGATGACGCGTATCGGCTTCGTCGGGTACGGTTCATTGCCGTTCCCGCCGCCGGCAGACCACGCCGCGGCCGACGCCGCGCAGATGATCAGGCCAATCGCCGACGGTGGCCATTGGATTAAGCGGAACTTGATGACATTTCTCCTCGCGAGCGGTTTTTATTCTAGCATTTGCGCGACGGAGGTCCCGGCGCCGTTCAACGAGCCTGCGCGACCGCAGCCGCCTATCCGGCGAGTTTAGAAAACAGGGCGCGCTTCTTGTATTGCCGCGGTTCCATGTCGCGGATGATCTTGACCAGCGTGCGCGTCGCTTCCGCGACAAACGGCCCTTTGTTCAGCATCACGCACTCGGCGCGCATGGACATCGCGGCGTCGGTGACCTCGGCGCGCGTGGGCACTCCGGAGTGCGCGAGACTGTCGAGCACCTGGGTTGCCCAGATGACCGGGAGATGGCAGGCTTCGCCAAAACCGAGGATTTCCTCCTGCAATTGCGCGAGTTGCTCGAAACTGGCCTCGACGGCCAGATCGCCGCGCGCAATCATGAGGCCGGCCGGACTGTAGCGCAGTGCGGCGAACAGGATGTCGGGCAGATTACGGATCGCGCCCTGGGTTTCCAGCTTCAACACGAGCCCGAAGCCGGGACGCGCATCCTTGCGCAACCGCCTGACGATGCGATCCACATCGCGCCGCGAATTCACGAACGATGCTTCAACGCCGTCGGCGCACTCGAGAGCGAATTTGAGAGCCGCTTCGTCTTCCGACCCGAGCGCCGGCAGGCTCACGCGGCTGTCCGGAAACGCCAGGCCCTTGCCCGAACGCAATCGCGCGGGAGACTTCGCCGTCCGCGTCACGCGGCAGACCATGCTCTGTCCGGCGGTGGACTCCACGATAGCGACGATCCGCCCGTCGTCGAGCACCACGCGCTCGCCGCGCCTGACCTGATCGAGCACGCCGGGCTCGGGGCACCGCAGCACCGGCACGCGATTCACCCGATTCGCCCGTCCGGTTTCGTTCAGGATGAACCGGTCGTCGCGATTGAGCAGAACGTCGCACGGCTCGCGCGGGATCGTGCCGATGCGCCCGCGTCCCAGGACGCGGATTCCGCGCCGCCATTCGATCGCGAGGCCCGGCGTGATGAACAACGACTGCGCGCATTCCGCGCGCACCCGGACGGCAGACGCGGCGCGGATCACGAGTTCCCGCGCGCGGCCGCCGGCATCGCGAATATTCAGCCGGTCGCCGGCGCGCAGCCGCCCGAACCACGCATGCGGGATCGGCACCTGAGACCGCGCGACAAACGCCGGCACGCACCACACGGTGGTCGGCCCCACGGTTTTGCCACGGCGGTCCTTGCGGCGCGGGAAGTGCAGCACCGCCGGCTGCGTGCGCAGAATCTCCGCGCGAAGTTTCGGCCCCGGCAGGTCGACGAACACCTTCACGTGTTTGCCGAGCGCCGCAGCGCGGGCACGTATCACGCCGATGCTCCGCGTCCAGGCCGCAAGTGACTCATGCGCGGCATTGATTCGCAAAATGTTCGCCCCGGCGTGCAACACCTTGTCCGCCCAGCCGCGAGTGACCTCGTCGGCGTCAGGCGCCGTCACCATAATATAAACATGCCGGTTCAAGGGACGCGGGCCAAACAGCGCGTGAGTGTTCTCGTGCAGGATCGCACCGGCGGCATCCGTATCAAGCCCATCGGCCGCAAAGCGGCGGCGCTCACCGGAATGCTCCATCTTGAGCCAACCCTCCAGCCGCAGGAGCGTGTCGCGCACGTGCCCTTCGGAACGACCGAGAGACGAAAGCCCCAGCCCGGCAAGGTCGAGCTGCAATTGCCTTACGCTCTGCTTGCGCAAACCGAGATAATGGGCAAGGTTGGCGGCGCTGCGATGGTGGGCCGGCAGCGCGGCATTGATCTGACGGCGATAGAAAACCGCTTCGCGGTGGATCGCGTCTACGATGGACTTTATCCGGCGGCGCAACGCTGCGAAACGCGGCGCATCGGCGGACGTAGCTTTTGTTCCAGAGTGAATCGCCAATGACGCTGCGCCGGATTTATTGAACATTTCAGCACATGTTGCCGTCGAACGTCTGCCGCCTCGTTGACGTAAATCAATTTACCCGCAGCGAACGAACCATGCGGCGCCTGCGTGACCGCGAAAATCTGCGCCCGCTTCACAGCGTTTCCCAGTATTCGACGATGCGCCGCCGCATGGCGGCGTCCGGCAGCGTGCCGCGTCCGGCCTGCAGGTTGTCCAGCATGTATTCCGGCTTGTCGGTGCCCGGAATGACCGCGGTCACCGCGGGATGCGCCAGAATGAATTTGAGAAAGAACTGGGCCCATGTCCGCGCGCCGAATTCGGCGGCGAAATCCGGCAGCGGCCGCGTGCCCGCCTTGCGGAACAGTGAATTTCGTCCAAACGGCAGATTGACGAGTACCGCGGCGCCGGCTTCGCGCGCGGCCGGCAGCAACAGGTTCTCCGCCTCGCGGTCGCCGAGCGAGTAATTGACCTGGAAGAAATCGGGTTTTTCGCGCGCCAGCACTTTCGCGATCGCCTCATACTGGCCGGTGAAACTCGTCGTCATGCCGACGTAGCGGGTCAGCCCCTGCTTTTGCCAATCGCGCATCAGGCCGCAGTCGAATAAAGGATCGCCGACGTTCCACGCCTGCATCAGATCGACGCGGTTCGTCTTCAATCGGCGCAGCGAAGCGTGCGCAGATGCCATCGCGGCATCGCGGCTTGCGTTGGACGAGTATTTGGTGGCAAGGAAAAGCCTGTCGCGCAAGCCGGATTCCGCGACGATGTCGCCAACCCGGTCCTCCGCGCGTCCGTACGAATGCGCGGTGTCGATCAGCTTGCCGCCGCCCGCGACGAGCGTCTGAATGACCTGCAGCCGCTCGGCATGCTTAACGGGGTCGTTCTCGAAGTCGAAAATCACCGCGGTGCCTATGCCTATGATCGGCAGCTGCTCGCCGCTGTGCGGGATCGGGCGGGTCTTTATCCCCTCTTCCGCTGCCGCTGCCGCGAACGCAAATTTTGAAAGCGCACTGCCAAGCGCCGCGGCGGCGCCAGCGGCGAGAACACGGCGGCGTGAGGACCGCGGGGTTGAACTCATGTTGAAAGTTTACTCCTGCGTGCAAGTGGCGACCGGCCATAGTTTGTGCTATTAAAAGCGATTGCCTTTTCGAAAGACCGCCATGCCCCACAATCCATCGCTGACCGCTTACGTCGCCGAATTTATCACGCGCACGCGTGCCAAAGACATTCCCACCGACGTGATGCATCTGGGCAAACGCTCGATCCTCGACGGCATCGGCCTGGCGCTCGCCGGCAGCGTCGCCGAATCCGGTCATATCGTGCGCAAGCATCTGAAGTCGCTCGGCTGCGACACGGCCAAAGGCTGCACCGTGATCGGCTCGAACATGAAAATGCCCGCGCGCTTCGCGGCATTCGCCAATGGCGTGGCGATCCACGCCGACGACTACGACGACACCCAGTTGGCGGTCGCCAAGGACCGCGTCTATGGATTGCTCACGCATCCGACCGCGCCCGCACTGCCGCCAGTACTCGCAATTGGCGAGCGCGATGCGCGTTCCGGGCGCGACGTACTGACCGCCTATCAAATCGCGGTGGAAGTCGAAACCAAATTGTCCGAGGCGATGAACCCGCGCCACTATCAGGACGGATTCCACAGCACGGCCACGGTCGGCACCATCGCTGCCGGCGTCGGTGTCGCGCAACTGCTCGGTTTCAATGTCGAGCAAACGCGACGCACGTTGAGCATCGCCGCGAGCCAGGCTGCGGGGCTGCGTGAAAATTTCGGCACCATGATGAAACCTTTCCATGCCGGCCGCGCGTGCGAAAGCGGTGTCGTTGCCGCGGAGTTCGCGCAACTTGGATTCACCGCGACGCCGATCATTCTGGAAGCGGGTCGCGGCTTCTTCAAAGCGGCGGGCGGCGGCTACGATCCGCAATCGATCGACGGCAAGCTCGGCAAGCCGTGGTCGTTCGCGTTTCCCGGCGTATCGATAAAGCCGCATCCGAGCGGCTCGCTGACGCATCCCGGCATGGGCCTGATGCTCGATCTCATCATGCAGCACGACATCAAACCCGGCGAAGTCAAAAAAGTCGCAGTGGGCGTCAACCGCCAGAACGTGAATGCGCTGATCCACAACCGCCCGACCAACGAGCTGCAGGCGAAGTTCAGCATGCAGTTCTGCATCGCGATCCTTATCCTGCGGCGCAAGGCGGGCCTCGCCGAATTCACGGACGACGTCGTCAATCGTTCCGACGTGAAAGCGATGATCGAAAAAATCGACTACGGGGTGCATCCGGTCGCGGAAGCCGCGGGCTACGAGAAGATGACGACTATCATCGATATCGAACTCGCCGACGGCCGCAAAATCAGCGGCAGTGCGGATTTCGGCAAAGGCAGCCCCGCCAACCCGATGACGGATGATGAACTGGCGAACAAATTCCGCGAATGCGCCACGTGGGGCAGGCTGCCGCGCGCGCGCGCGGAAAAAATTATCGACCTCGTGTTCGGCCTCGATAAGGTGAAGAACATCCGCGAGCTGACCAAACTATTGCAAACCGGCGCGCGCGCGCCCACGAAAACCCGCCGCGCCGCCGCCAAAAAATAACGAAGGCAATCCATCACTCAATGAATACTCTCCCCCGCATAGGCTTGATGCTCGGCGACATGACCGGCATCGGCCCCGAGATCAGCGCAAAAATTCTCGCCGCCGGCACGTTCAAGCCGCTCGCGCGCATTGCGGTCATCGGCGACGCGCGCGTACTCGCGCTCGGCGCGCAGGACGCCGGCGTCGATCTCAAGTGGAAACGCTATTCCGACGTCGACGCGATCGACTGGTCGCGCGATGAAGTTCCCATAATCGATCTCGGCAATGTCGATCCGGCCACGATCAAGCGCGCCGAGATGTCGCCCGTATCGGGCAAATTGACCGGCGACACGCTCAAATACATGATCGACCTCGCGCTCGCCGATAAATTAGACGGCATCAGCTTCGCGCCGCTCAACAAGGGCGCGCTGCACAAGGGCGGCTGGAAATATCCCGACGAGCACCAGATGTTCGCCGCCTTGACGCAGCACTCGGGTTTCTTCGGCGAGATGAACGTGATCAAGGAGTTCGCGACGTTCCGCGTGACCTCGCACGTTGCGCTGCGCGAAGCCATCAACATGATCACGCCGGAGAGGATCACTGCCGCGATCAACCTTGCTGATGCCACGCTGCGCGCCACCGGCCTCTCCGCGCCGCGCATCGCGGTCGCTGCGTTAAATCCGCACAGCGGCGAGAACGGCCTCTTCGGCGATGAAGAAATCCGCATCATCCGTCCGACGGTCGATGCCGCACGCGCCACCGGCATCAATTGCACCGGCCCCGTGTCGTCGGACGTGATATTCCTGAAAGCGCTGAAAGGCGAGTACGACGGCGTCGTGATGATGTATCACGACCAGGGCCAGATCGCGACCAAGCTGCTCGGCTTCAATAAGGGCGTGACCGTGACCGCGGGATTGAAGACGGTGTTCACCACACCCGCGCACGGCACCGCGTTCGACATCGTCGGCCAGGGCAAGGCCGATACCGGCGCGCTCGAACAGGCGCTAAGGATCGCGACGAAAATGGCGGCCGCCAAAATAGCGGCGGCCGCAAAATCGCACTAGCGCACCAGCGCGAGCTAGACCGCAGCGGCGATTGCATCGCCCATCTGGCTCGTGCTCGCTTTGCCACCCAAGTCACCGGTGAGCGATTTGCGTTCGCGGATCACGCGTTCGATCGCCTTGTCCATCAACTGCGCCGCTTCAACCGCCTTGGGCTCAGCGTGTTTGCGTCCGAGCCATTCGAGCAGCATCTGGCCCGACACGATCATCGCGTAGGGGTTCGCGATATTTTTGCCTGCGATGTCCGGCGCCGAACCGTGGGTCGCCTGCGCCATCGCGCGATCGGGCCCGGCGGACAAGCCCGCGGCAAGCCCGAGCCCGCCGGTGAGCCCCGCCGCCGCGTCGGACAGGATGTCGCCGAACGTGTTGGTCGTAACGACGACGTCGAAGTCCTGCGGCTTCATCACGAGACGGGTCGCGAAAGTATCGACGAGCACCTCGTTGTAGGCGATGTCCGGAAATTCCTTGGCGACCTTGCGGCATTCCTCCGCGAACATCCCGCAGCCCAGCTTGAACACAGTGTTCTTGTGCACCGCCGTCACCTTCTTGCGCGGACGCGTGCGCGCGAGCTCGAACGAGGCGCGCGCGACCTTGCTCGACGCCTGGCGCGTAATCACCCGTACGGAGATCGTCATATCGGGCGACGGCCGGAATTCGCCCGAGCCTTCGAACACGTTGCGGTCGGGCGGAAACCCTTCGTTGTTCTCGCGCACGATGATGAGATCCACGTCCGGATACAACGCCGGCACGCCGGGCAGCGATTTCGACGGACGGATGTTCGCGAACAAATCGTAGTTCTTGCGCAGGATCGGATGCGGGTTGATCGCGTTCGGATTGTCTTTCGGATATGCCTGATGTCCAATCGGGCCCAGCACCCAGCCGTCGAGCGTGAAAAGCTTCTCGAGCGTGCCCGGCGGCAGCGTGTAGCCCAGTTTGTCGAGCGCGGTCTTCCCGATCGGCATGGGGAACCATTCGATCGCGAGGCCCGTCCTGGCTGCAGCCGCTTTCATCACCTTGATGGTCTCCGGCACCACTTCGAGACCGATGTCGTCGCCTTCAAGGATGCCTATCTTC
>CAZEAX010000006.1:0-28733 GCA_964510405.1 uncultured Streptomyces sp.
CGCAGTTGCACGAGCGCGAGTTCAAGGACGTCACCTTGGAGCACCAGCTCGCCGTAACGCGATTCCAGGGCTGGATCGCTGTCGACGTCGACGACTTCCAGTTCGAAACCGGCGCCGGCCTGCAATTCACGCAAGCCGGCAATCATGTCGTCGCACAGGTGGCAATACGTACGCCCGTATAAAGTTAGTTTGTTGATGGCGCGTTTACTCGATGCGAAACGGAATATAGAGCGCGTTGCCGCCGCGCCGCACCAGCATGGCGACGATCTTGCCCTTTTCAAACTGTGCCATGAGCTGGGTAAACTGGTCGAGCGATTTCACGTCCTGATTGTTGACGGCCAGTATGATGTCGCCGCGGCGTATGCCCGCTTTCGCGGCGGGCCCCTGAGCTTCCTCGACGAGGATGCCGCCGGTAATCTTCAGTTCCTTGCGTTGTTCCGCCGTCGGCTCGGACAGGGTCATGCCGAGCCGGCTCACCGATTCGCTCGGCGGTTTCGCGCCCGGGCCGCGCCGCTGCGAGCGCTGCGCCGCGCGCGCTTCATCGGGCATTTCGCCCACCACCACGGAGACCTCGCGCGTGGCTTTGTTGCGCATGAGCTGGACGGCCGCCTTCGCTCCCGGCTTGGTGCCGCCGACCAGCCGCGGCAGGTCTTCGGAGGAATTCACCTCCCGCCCGCCAAACTTGAGAATGACGTCGCCGACTTCGATGCCGGCCTTTTCCGCGGGGCTGCCCTTCTCGACCGAACTGACGAGCGCGCCGGCGGGTTTCGGCAGGCCGAACGACTCGGCAAGTTCCCGCGTCACGGGCTGGATGACCACGCCGATGCGCCCGCGCGTGACTCTGCCGCCCGTTTTTAACTGGGTTGCGACATCGTTGGCGACATCGATCGGGATCGAAAACGACAGGCCCATGAAACCGCCGGTCCGGCTGTAAATCTGCGAGTTGATGCCGACCACCTCGCCGCGCATGTTGAACAGCGGACCGCCGGAATTGCCGGGATTGACCGCGGCATCGGTCTGGATGAAGGGCACGAAATTCTCCTGCGGCAACGAGCGGCCCTTGGCGCTCACGATGCCGGCGGTCACCGTATTTTCAAACCCGAACGGCGAGCCGATCGCGATGACCCACTCGCCGACTTTCAATTTGTTAGGATCGCCGAATTTCACCGCCGGCAGACCGCTCGCTTCGATTTTGATCAGGGCGATATCGGTGCGCTTGTCGCTGCCGATGACCTTGGCCTTGAACTCGCGCTTGTCGTTCAGCTTGACGTTGATTTCGTCGGCCGCTTCGACCACGTGCGCATTGGTGAGGATATAGCCGTCGGTGCTGATGATGAAGCCTGAACCCAGCGAGTTGTTCTGGAATTCGCGCGGCCCCGGGTTCGGCACGAACCGCCGGAAGAACTCGTAAAAAGGATCGTCCTCCTGCAATTGCGGCATTTGCTGCGAACCCAGCGGGCTGCGCACCGTTTGCGTGGTGCTGATGTTGACGACGGTCGCCCCTTGTTTCTCGACCAGATCGGTAAAGTCGGGCAGTTGCGCGATCGCCCCCAATGGCAACAGCAGCGCCGCGAACACCACGAATTCTTTCAGGGTCCGCCGCAAAACCGGCGCAAACGGCCATTGCATGGGAAAACGTGAGGGTGTAAATACCCCCATTGCGTGACTTGCGTTAAACATCTGACATCCTTTTTTCCGGTGCTGACCTTTTGACTGCAACTTACTGCATGCCGCACGTGCAGCGATAATCAATGAGGTTTCGCGGTAAACGACTCGGCGATCTGTTTTACGGTGCCCGCGGGCGCTTCGCCGACGACCGTCACCATCTGGTCGCCGGACGATTTTACATACATATTGACGGCACCTTGATAGGTCGCGCCGGCAGCGGGCGGCGTTTTGGGCAAGGGCTCGAGGAACACCGACACTGCGGCAAGCCCGTCTGAATAGACGATGTGCGAAACCGGCGCGGCGCGGCCGGGAATGGAGCGTTTCATTTCGGTCAGCTTGCGGAATCCCGCCAACGGGTTTTTGAATTCCCAGCGGGCGTCCGTGGCGGCATCCCGCAGATCCAGCGCGGCGTGATCAACGTGCCAGGTGTGGCTGGCCGCCTCGAACCGCGATTTGAGCATCTCCTTGCTGACCCCGCTGCCGATCGTGAGCTGGGTAAACACGAAGAGATCGACCATGCTCCCCTTTTCGTTGAACGTCCTCGATCGCAATGCAAGGCCGCTCCCGAGTTCGGCGCAATAGCGGTGCCCATAGCGCAAGCTGTCCTTCGGCTCGAGCGCGATGACCTGGCAATCATAGCCGGCGACCCGATCCTGCCCGCCCTTGGTCACAACGTAATTGTCGGTTATTCCGGTCAACTGCTCGGGCAGCAGCGCCGGGAACTGGCGCGCCGTGCGCTTTTCGATGATGACCGTCTTGCTGTCGGGAACGTAGCACGTCACGTTCTCGTTGTTGCGGATGATTTCCCGCGGCGGCCCGTCCAGTGTTTCGAGTTTTTCGTACTCGCCGCTGGCATCGGACATATGCGCAATGCGCGAAGACTCCATCTGACGGCCGTGCTGATATACGAACGTTCCCGCGTAATTGAGCTGGCGCGACGCAGTCGCAATCCTTTTCAACCAAGCCATCGCGTCGTTCGCGGACTCAGCCGCGACGCCGGCGCCGCAGCCGAGCGCACCCAGCAATGCCAGAACGGCAGGCGCGGTCGCACGGCGCGAGCGCGCCTTAACGGTTGTTGCCATCACGCGATTCGGATACGGTTCTCACGTACGGCGCCACACCCTGCAGCGCGGTGCTGGGCGAATATTCCTGGTGCGCCATTAGATATTCGTTGACTTTGCCCTGGTTGACGGCGGCGACCGGCCGCGCGTTTTGTTCGACTTGCGCAACCACCGGCGCCTCGACGCGCGGCACCGCGGCGATAGGGGGCTGCGGACGCAATGGATTGTCGGCGAAAGTAAGCGTCAGCACGACCGCAATCGCGCTGATCGACGCAGCCGCGGAAAGCGCGAAGCTGGCGGACTTGCGCCAGGTTACGCGCGGCGCCAGCTGGGTCGGCTCGCGCTCCATGCGGGCGTGAAAGCGCGCCATGAAATCGTCGCGCAGCAACGGATCGCCGCGCATCGTGTCGCCGATCAGGTGAAAGGTGGCCCAGGTCTCGTTGAATTCCTCATCCTGCTTCAGGCGCAGCATAGCCTGATGAGTTTCCGCATGTCCCGATTCGCCGTCCATGAATGCCGAGATCCGTTCCATTACCATCTCCTGTCTTTCGGGGTGCCCAGCTGCGGCCGCAATCGCTCGGCAATCGCTTCGCGCGCGCGGAATATCCGCGAACGCACCGTGCCGATCGGACAATTCATGATCTGGGCGATTTCCTCGTAACTCAAGCCGTCGATTTCGCGCAGCGTTATGGCGGTCCGCAGTTCTTCAGGCAACTCCAGCAGCGTAGAGTTCACTGTTTCAGCGATTTGCCGCGTCATCATTTGCTGTTCTGGCGTGTTCATGTCTTTCAGTTGCTCGCCGACTTCGATGTCTTCCGCTTCCTCGTTGTCGATCTCAGTCACGGTCGGCGCGCGACGGCCCAGTGCGACCAGATAATTCTTCGCCGTGTTGATGCCGATCCGGTACAGCCAAGTATAAAACGCGCTGTCGCCGCGAAAAGACGGCAAAGCGCGATAGGCCTTGATAAAGGCCTCCTGCGTTACATCTTCGACCTCGCTGGCATCGCGGATGAAGCGCGACAACAATCGCGCAAGCTTGCGCTGGTATTTGACCACCAGCAGCTCAAACGCCTTCTTGTCGCCGTGCTGCGCCCGCTCGACCAGTTGCTGGTCGACTTCACGATCGCCCATGAAACCGGTCCCTGAATTCTTATGCTTTGCCGGCGCTAAGCCCGCGAAAACAAAGCGCTAAGTATACCTCAGACCGCGTGGCTTCCAAGGCGGAGTCATTCCGTTAAGCGACAGACAAGCGTAGCTGCCGATTAGTTCACTGGCCAACAGGGTTATCTAAAAAAAGAGCCATCCCCGCCACCTCAAAGACCGGCACCGTAAAAGGCGCCGCCGCTGCGTGCATAGACCGGCTAATGACGGTACCCCGTGTGCCGCAAACCGTGCGGAACGAGCCAGATCTCGGCGACGCCAAACGCGCCTTCTATCATCAGGGCGAGTAACGCCGCCGGCACCGCACCCGCCAGCAGCAGTGCGTTGTCGTTGACAGCGAGCCCGGCCACGATGCGTTCACCGTAACCACCCGCGCCAATGAATGCGGCTATGGTCGCGGTCCCCACGTTGATGACTGCGGAAGTTCGCACCCCCGCGAGAATGGTGCGTGACGCGACGGGCAGTTCGATCAACCGCAACACCGCCCCTTCGCGCAGGCCGAGCGCGGCGGCCGCCTGCTTGTATCCCTTTGCCACTTCCGCCATGCCGGTCGCGGTGTTGCGCACGATGGGCAGCAAGCCGTACAGGAACAGGGCCGCCAGCGCGGGCAGCGTGCCTATGCGGTTCAGCAGCGCAATCAGAAAAGCAAGCAACGCCAACGCCGGTATCGTCTGCAGCACACCAACCGCCGGCAGAATGACGCGATACGCCGCGCTTGATCGAGCGGCCCAGATGCCGAGCGGGATCCCGACCGCGCAACTCGCGGCCAATGACACGAAAACCAGCAAAAGGTGCTGCCCGGTCACCCGCAGAAAATCATCGCCGAACATCGTCGCGAGCATGCCTTGCCGGCGTTCCGTTTGACGCGCAGGTACGCGCGTCACAAAATCTTCCGCCACCTGGGCAAACGACCCGCCGTCGAGTTCGACTGCGGCATTCATCGCGATCATGCTCGCCGGCGGGATCTTGCCGGCCAACGCGCTCAGTGCCGCCCATGTCCTCGGCAGGCGCTGCGGCAGATCGGCCCGGTGCAGCAGCAAGGCAGCATAGGGCGGAAAAAAATTCCGGTCGTCGGCCAGCACACGCAAACCGTAGCGGTTGATCTTGGCATCCGTCGTATACACGTCCATCACCTGGATGCGCCCCGCCTGCAGCGCTTCATAGGCGATGCCATGGTCGAGTCCCCGCGCCGCCAGAGACAACCCGTACGTACGCCGCAGCGCCGGCCAGCCATCCTTGCGGTTGAGAAACTCCTGCGACAATCCAACGCTCAGGTTCGCATGCCGCGCGAGGTCGGAGATCGAGGCGATACCGAGCTTTTGCGCCGCACTTTCGCCCATCGCCAGCGCGTAAGTATTGCTGAATCCCAGCGGTACGGAGGCGACGAGCCCGTCGGCCGCAAGTGCGCGATTGATATCTTCCAATTGCGAAGTCGTGCGGCCGTCCAGCAATTCGAACGCGATCGTGCCGGAATACTCGGCATAGACATCGATTGCCCCGTTCTTCAGCGCCGCGAACACGACCGCGGTGTTGCCGAGGCCCGGCTTGAACGTGACCCGAGCTTCACCGGCCACCCGCGCGGTGCGTGCGATAATTTCACCGAGTATGTACGACTCGGTAAAGCGCTTGGAGCCCACCGTAAGTTCCGCTGCACCGGCCGGCATCGCGCAGTCCGCGACAACAGCCGGAAACATCGCCAGGACGAGCAGTAAATGGCGGGACGTCTTCACTCGGGCGTGATGCCGGCAGCCTTTACGATCTTCGCGAACTTCGGAACTTCGCTTTTGATATGCGCCGCAAACTGCTCTGGTGTATCGGTGACCGGATCGACGCCCTGCCCGATAAGGTAATTTTTCATCTCGGGATCGGCCACGATCGCCACGATCACGCCGTTCAGCCTGTTGACGATATCGCGGGGCGTGCCGGCCGGCGCGAGCAAGCCGAACCACGTCGTGATGTCGTAACCCGGCAATGCCGCCTCGGCCACCGTCGGCACCTCGGGCAGCTGCGACGAACGTTTGGTGCTCGTGACGGCCAGCGCCCGGACCTTGTTGATGGCAATCGGCGGCAGCGTGCCGGAAATGCCGCCGAAATAAACGTCGATATGCCCCCCTATCATGTCGACCAGCGCTGGCGTCGCACCTTTGTAGGTAATGTTGACCATGTCGATACCGGCCATCGACTTGAACAATTCGGCGCAGAGGCGCGGCGGCGAACCCGGGCCGGTCGACGCGTAATTGAGTTTGCCCGGCTGCGCTTTGGCGATCCTGATCAGGTCGCGAACGGTGCGCGCGGGCACCGAAGGATGCGTGACCAGCACGTACTGGTTCGAGACGACGAGACTGATAGGCGCGAAATCCCTGACGGGATCGAACGGCGGCTTCGCATAGAGGCTGGGCGCGATCGTAACGAAGCTGCCGCCGAGCAGAAGCGTATAGCCGTCCGGCGGCGCCTTGGCGACGGCTTCCGCTCCGATGTTGCCGCCGGCGCCGGTACGGTTGTCGATCACGACCGCCTGACCCAGTATCTCCGACATGCGGCGCCCGATCGCGCGCGCGACGATATCGCTGGGCCCGCCCGCGGGGAATGCGGCTATGAAGCGTATCGGCTTCGCCGGATACGCTTGCGCCATCGCCGTCGCGCTGAGCGCCGACACGGCGGCCGCTGCAAAATATCGCACGAAGCCCGGCGCGCGTTTACACATGGGCAAGCAAAAAGCGCTTGAGTTCCTGCGCGCAGCGATCGGGCACCGCATCAGTGATGTTATGCGGCATGCCTGCGTAGACGATGAATTCGCAATTTGGAATCAGCCGTTCCAGCACGCGATATTCTTCGACGGAGTGGATCGGGTCGCCGCCCGGCACTACGACCAGAGTCGGGCACTGTATTTTCGGCAGATCGGGCGAGAGATCCATGCCCGCCATCAGCGGCACGACGCGCGCGAGCACCTCCACGGGCGCGCGTGCCGATTCCGCGATGAACCAGTCGACGAATCCCGGTTCCACGGCATCGACCTCGATGCGGTCCCGGATCGTTTCGCGCAGAAACGCGGCCACGCCTTTCTCGCCGATGCGCGTGACCCAGCTCTTGTAATCGTGGGTCCCCTTCTTCATGCCCGGCGTCGCGGCGAAACACGCGAGGGTCAGGATGCGCTGCGGGTAATTCGCGGCCACGCTTTGCGAAACGAACGCGCCGGCCGACGAGCCCATGAGATGCGCTTTCGTCACGCCGAGATGATCGAGGAGCTCGATAACGTCCTTGGTCAGGCGATCGAACGCGAGCTGGGTCGGGCCTGGAATTTCAGAATCGCCGTGACCGCGCAACTCGAGGCGCACTACGCGGAAATTGCGCGCAAGATGCGGCACCCAGACGTAAAAACGATTTGCATTGCCCATCGCCGCATGCATCATCACGAGCGTATCGCTGTTGCGCCACGGGTCGGTGTAGTCGTCGACGTAGTAGCTTAAGGACAGGCCGTCGCTGGCGCGGAATTTATCCTTCGTCGTCATGGCTTGAATGGGGCACGTTTGTCGTACTCGGCTACCGCGTTCTCGAGCGTCATGAACAACGCGCCTTCCGCCTTCAGCTTCCGGATGAGTTTTTCCAGCATCAACATGCGGCCGGCGCGACCGATCACGAACGGGTGGAACGTGTAGGTGATCACGCCCCATTTCAGGATTTTCTTCATGTAAAGAAAATCGTTGATCCAGTTGTCGAGCACGAGTTCATAGTTCATGAGCCCGGGCAGGATCCAGTCCTTGGTGCGGATGAATTCAAAATGCGGATAGTCGTCGAGCGTCCAGCTGATCGGCATCTCGATGAGCCGCGTGGCTTTGCCGAACACCGCCGGCTTTTCGAGCTCGATCACATCGCCCTGACGCACCCGGTAAGGCGTGTAGTCGTCGCCCATCATGCTGCTGTCGTAAACGAAGCCGTGCTTAATCAGCAGCTCGACCGAATGCGGGCTCAGGTCCCATGACGGCGAACGGTAGCCGCGCGCGTAGCGGCCCGTGAGTTTCCTGATCTGTTCGTTCGCGCGTATGAGTCCGGCCTCTTCCTGTTCGCGCATGAGCAGCGCCGGCGGTACGTGCGTCCAGCCGTGATGGCCGATTTCGTGGCCTGCATCGAATACCTCCCGGCAGCGCGCGGGATAGGTTTCGAGTGTGTGCCCCGGGACGTACCATGACGTCTGAATCCGGTGCTTCTTCAGCAACGCAAGCAGCCGCGGCGTTGCGACGTCGGCGCCGAACTCGCCGCGCGAAACCGGCGTCGGCGAAGTCATGCCGCGCGCGATAAATCCCGACATCGCGTCGAAGTCGAACGTCAGGCAAACGATGTGCTTGGCCATGAAATCCTCGGTATCAGCTTAGTAAGCGGAACGGCCGCCTTCCGCCGGTATCGTGGCGCCGGTAATCATGCGCGACTCGTCGCTGGCGAGAAAGAGCGCGATGTTCGCGATGTCTTCCGGCTGTCCGACCCAGAATGGATATTCCCTGCTGCGGGCCGCCGCGTCCTGCCGGTCGACGATCGGCCCGGGCTTGTCCGGCGTGCCGTAATTGCCGGTAATGCGTTCGGTCAGGATGCGCCCGGCGCAAATCGCATTCACACGCACATTATTCTTTGCATAAGCGCCCGCCAGTGCGCGCGTCAACGACAGAATCGCGCCTTTTGCCGCGGTGTATATGTGCGAGGGACTGCCGCCGCGCAGCGCGGCGCCCGAAGACATGTTCACTACCGCACCGCCGCCTGCCTTGATGATTTCCGGAATCACGTGCCGGCAGCACAGGATGGGGCCTAGCAAATCGAGCGACATGGTGTGCTGCCATACGGCGAGGTCTACATCGGTAACGTAACTGTCGGCCGGCACCGAGCCGCCCGCGCAGTTGTACAGCACGTCGATTTTGCCGAAGCGCCGCACCGCTGCGGCCACCGCCGCCTTGACGCTGTCTTCGCTGGTTACGTCCGTCCGGACGAACAGCGCCTCGCCGCCTTCGTCGCGCACGCGTTTTTCCGTGGTGGCGCCAAGCTCGCTCTTGATTTCCGCCAGCGCAAGTTTCGCGCCTTCACGGGCGAATATTGAAGCCGCCGCGCGGGCTATGCCGGACCCGGCCCCGGTGATGAAAGCGACTTTGCCGGCAAGACGCGCCATATCAACGGCTGCAGTGCTTGAGTAAGAAACGCTTCAACTCGTTCGCGCATTTTTCCGGCACCGAATCGGTGATGTTATGCGGCAGGCCTTCGTACACCACGTACTCGCAATCGCGGATCTTGTTCTTGACGACCTCGTACTGCGCAGGCGTGCCGAGCGGGTCCGGATGCGGGATTACCGCCAGCGTCGGACAGCGAATTTCGTTCAACCGGTCGGTGAGGTCGCAGGCTTTCATCATGCGCACGAACCGGTAGAACAAATCAGGATTGGTGCGCGCCGCTTCGTCGATGAACCAGCGCTTGAAACCCTCGTCCGCCCCTTTGGGCAGGCGGTCGCCGATCGTCGATTCGAGAAAGCCCAAAAAGCCCTGCGCCTGGATGCCGGCGATCCATTTTTCGGCATCGACCAATGAATTTTTAAGCCCGGGCGTCGACGCGAAATCACCCAGCGTTTTGACGCGGTCCGGATAATCGATCGCAATCTGCATGGCAACTATGGCGCCCGCCGACGAACCGGCGACGTGAAACTGCTTGCAGCCGAGTTGGTCGGCGAGTTCGGCGACATCCTGCGCGAGACGTTTGACGGTCAATTGATCGGGTCCTGGTATATCGGTCTGCCCGTGCCCGCGCATATCCGGACGCACTACGCGGAAATGCCGCGACAGGATAGGTACCCATTTATATAGCCGGCGCGAACTGCCCATTGCGGCGTGCAGCAAGAACACGGTCTCCTGCGACCGCCACGGGTCGCTGTAATCATCTACTGCATAGCGCAGCTTGAGCCCGTCGCTCGCAACGTGGGTTTGCATCGGCGTGGACAATGGCATCGTTCTCACTTTCAATCGAGTTTCACGTGGGCGTTCCTAATGACACGCGCCCACTTGTCGGTTTCACTTTTGATGTTCGCGCCGAACTGCTCGGGCGAGCCGCCGATCGGGTCGAAACCCAGATCGATCAGGCGTTGCTGAATGTCCGGCAACTTGAGTACGCCCGCGATGGTCGAGCTTAATTTATTGATGATGTCTTTCGGCGTTGCCGCGGGTGCCAGGCAGCCCCAGTAGGTGCCGGAATCGACGCCCTTCAAT
The DNA here is from genome assembly GCA_964510405.1 of uncultured Streptomyces sp. Classification (GTDB taxonomy): domain Bacteria; phylum Pseudomonadota; class Gammaproteobacteria; order Burkholderiales; family SG8-41; genus PALSA-1004. The sequence continues at coordinate 10,124 of CAZEAX010000006.1, forward strand.
CCCGACTCGACGAAGGTCGGCACCTCCGGCATCGCGGGCGAGCGCTTGTCACCAGTCACCGCAATCGCGCGCAACCGCCCGACGGCCACGTGCTGCTTCACCGAGCTGATACCCGCGAACATCATCACGACCTGCCCGCCCAGCACGTCGGCGACCGCGGGCCCCGTGCCCTTGTAAGGTATGTGCACGAGATCGATGTTGGCGACGAGCTTCAGCAATTCGCCGCCGAGATGCGTCGAGCTGCCGGGGCCGCCCGAGGCGAAATTAAGTTGTCCGGGTTTCGCCTTGGCGAGCGCGACGAATTCCTTGACTGTCCTGACCGGCACCGACGGATGCACGATCAGGATCACCGGCGCTGAAGCGAGCAAGGATATGGGCGCAAAATCCCGCGCCGAATCGTACGGGAGTTTGCTGTAAAGGCTCGGATTGGTCGTAAACGACGTGTCGACCGCCAATAGCGTGTAGCCGTCGGGCGGCGACTTGGCGGCCAGTTCGCTGCCGATGGTGCTGCCACCGCCGGCGCGATTGTCGATGACCAGTTGCTGGCCGAGCGCTTCAGAAAGGCGCGGCGCTATGGTGCGCACGAGAATGTCGGTGCCGCCGCCCGGTGCGAAGGGAACGATCAAGCGCACTGCGCGCGACGGATATGGCTGCGCGAAGCTGGACATGCAGCAAAGCATAGCGAGCAGCGTCCAGATCGTGCGTGCGACAGTGATTTTCATGGCGGCGTCCTGCATATTTCAAGTCAAGCGGATTTCCAGCGCGTTTCGCCGATTCTAACCCATCGGCACGGCGGCGTAGCACCGGCGCCTTGACCAAACGAACCGCGCGTCGATACTATCGATGCAACTTCACCCCCCGAAGGACTCCACCGCATGCCACGCTTACCGCCCGTCACCGAAAAATCTTCAACGGCAATCGCCGAGGTGTTTGCCGAAATTTCCACTACCCGCGGCTTCGTGTCGAACGCGTTAAGTTCAGTCGGCCATGCGCCCGAAGGACTGCGCCATCTCGCACGGCTTGGCGCGTACACGAAATACGAGACCGACCTGCCGGAACGTTTGCGCGAGCTGTCCATATTATGCGCGGCACGCGGCGTCGAATACGCATGGACGCATCACACGACGCTCGCCGTGCAGGCCGGCATTCCGCAGGCGGCTGTCGACGACATCGGCGCGGGCCGCGCACCCGCCGCGCTGCCGCCCGCCGAACGGGCCATCGCAGGCTATATCGGGGAATTGTTCTCCCCGCAATCCGTGAGCAACGCAACGTTCGCCGAGCTAGCACGCCATTTCACGCCGCGCCAGATCACCGACATTTCCCTGTCTGCTACCTACTACCGGGCGCTGGGCACGCTGGTAATGGCGTTCGGCGTCGAGGTCGAATCGCCGGCCGTGCTTAAAATCGAGAAAGACTGGCAGAAGACCAAAGCCAGATTGTAAGCGCCAACAGAAATCCTGCCGCGACTGACAAGTGCCATGAAAAACCCGTACTTCTGCTGGCTGCTGACCGCAATCTTTGCTTCTCCGCTCGCGTGCGCGCAGGTTTATCCGGCGAAGCCCGTCCGCATCATCGTTTCTTACCCGGCCGGCGGCGCCAACGATATCGTGGCGCGCAGCGTCGGCCAGAAATTCAGCGAACTGTTCGGCGCCGGGTTCCCCATCGACAACCGCTCTGGCGCAGGCGGTACCATCGGCGCCGATGTCGCGGCCAAGGCGCCACCTGACGGCTATACGCTGCTGATGGCGGCCGGCGCACATACGCTGGCGCCCAGCCTTTACCGCAAGCTCCCGTACGACATCGCGCGGGATTTTGCGCCGATCAGCATCTCCGCCAAAAGCGCCTATCTGCTCGTCGCGCACCCGTCGGTGCCCGTCAATTCGGTAAAGGAGCTGATTGCGCTCGCGCGCGCGAAGCCCGGCGTTCTCAACTATGCATCGTCGGGGGTCGGTGCGCCCCCGCACCTGTCAGGAGAAATGTTCAACTCTCTCGCCAATGTGAAGCTGACGCACGTCGCCTACAAGGGCGATGCGCCCGCGATCATCGATCTCCTCGGCGGGCACGTCGATCTGGCATTTATTTCGATCTCGGCGGTTTCGCCCTATGTCAAATCCGGCAGACTCAAAGCGCTCGCGGTCACCAGCGCGCAGCGCACGCCGGTCATGCCCGACCTGCCGACCATAGCCGAAGCCGGCGGGCTCACGGAATTCGACATTAGCACCTGGTGGGGATTGCTCGCGCCGGCCGGCACGCCGGCCGACACCGTCAACAAATTGTCCGCGGCGATGGCGAAGGTCGTGGGCATGCCGGACATCAAAGCGCGCTTCAGCGAACTCGGCGTCGAGGCAGCAGCCGATACGCCGGAGCAGTTCGGCGCGTTCATCAAATCCGAAATCCAGAAATTCGCAAAGCTCGCCAAGTTGGCAGGCGTCAAGCCGGAGTAAGCCGGCTCACAGCGTAAGCAGATTTTCGCGGACCGGCGCCAGTTCGCTGCGCTCGACGCGTCTGACCAACGCTGCGACCGCCGCGTGCGTCGGCGCCGGCACGCCGAGTTTCTCGCCTTTCACCGCGACATAGCCGTTCATGAAATCGACTTCCGTGCGCCGCCCCTTGGCGATGTCCTGCGCCGTGCCCGAGCGTCCGCCTTCGGGCCGCCGGCGCAACCCGTCGAGCATGCCCTGCTCGATCCCGGCTAGCGATGCCGCATCGCCAGCCTCTGCCGCCAGCCATTTATCCGCACCGAATCCCCGGATGGATTCCAGCTTGTAGCCAGAGACTTTACCTATGCGTATCGCCTCCGCGGCCAGGCGGATTTGCAAACGCCGCGCCGGTGCGTACTCGACGACCTGATTGAGATCGAGCCCGGACGCACCGCACAATCCGGTCGTCATCGTATTGGCCGTGAGCTTGGACCAGCGCTCGCCCCACAAATTGTCCGTCACCCTGGCGCTGTCCACCGCGCGCAACAATTCCGCGACACGTTGCGCGCGCGACGTGACCAGCCCATTCAACTCTCCGACGCGAAATACCGTGTAAGCGTCGCCGCCAGGCAATTGCGTGCGCACGATGCGGCCGGGCGCAACTGCTTCGACGCTGATCGTGCTTGCGATGCACCCCAGCGTTCGCCCCCAACCCGCGATGCGCGCGACCTGCTCCTCAACGAGACCGTTCTGCATCGTGACCACGATGCCGCCCGGTGCGAGATAAGGCGTGATCAGCGCGGTCGCCCACTCTGTGTCGTAGAGTTTCATGCAGATGAACGCGATGTCGATGAGTGTACCCCCGAGGCTCTGCACGTCGGCAATGTGCAACGCTTTGACTTTAACGTCGTGCTCGCCCTGCGTACCGCCCAAATGGAGGCCGCGGCTCTTGATTGCGGCAACGTGCTCCGGCCACGGATCGATCAAGGTCACGTCATGGCCGGCGCGAGCAAGATGGCCGCCCGCATAACCGCCGACGGCGCCGGCGCCGACGAACGCGATCCTCTCGCCCAACCGGCTTACCTTACAGGCTTCATCATCGGCGCGCGGTCCGGCTCGAGTTCTATGCGCAATGCGTTGATGACCGATGCGAGCGCGATGAAATATCCGCACAGCAAGGTGATGTCCGTCACGCCGCGCTCATCGAACTCGCGGCGCGCACTTGCGAACGTTGCATCGCCGACGCTGCCGCCCTGCGCGAACTCGCGTGCGTAGCCGATTGCCGCACGTTCGGCGCTGCTTAACGTCGACGCCAGCGTGCCGGCGTTGAGTTGATCGAGTTCCGCCTGCGTCACGCCTTCCTTCAGCGCGAACGGTGCATGGTGGGTCCACGCGTACTGATTGCCGCGCGCAAGCGCCAGTATCGTGAGTTCGCGCACGCGTCCGCTGAGCGTCGTGCGATAACGCACGTATTCGCCGTAGCCCGCAAACGCACGCAATCCCTGCGGCGCGTGCCCCAGACTGCGCAGAACGTGCGACACGTTGCCGCGCGTTTTTTTGATTTCCGCGAATACCGCGGCAGCGTCCGCATGGGTGCTTTCGTCGACCGGCGACAGGCGTGTAGTGGCGATTTCAGGCTTAGCGGGCATGGGCGACTTTCAATCCCGCGGCGTCGGGAAGTTTCACCGCCTGGTACTCCGATTGCGTGGGCTGCCCCGCGGCGACGTGCATCACCTCGTGCCTGAGATCGAAAATAAGAGAAGCTATGGTCATCGTCGGTTCCTGTCCCGGATAATCGTGAGGCGTGCGGCAGATCGCGCGCGGCGCGCCGAATTCGTCGCGCAGCACGAGCTTGATGTCGTCGATGGTGATGCGACCGATTTTCGGTTCGAGCAACTGGCGCGCTCGGAAGTCGCGATACAGCGTGTCGCCCGTGTAGAATTTCGTGACGCCGGTGGTCTGCGCAACGACGGATTGGAAGTGATTGGCGTGCGTCAACAGGCCGCGCTCGGGATAGACGACGTAAACGTTGTCGGGCGTGGTCTCGAAATCGATGGCCACGCCGTCGCGATGCGCAATGACGTAATTGCCCGAGGCGCCGCGCGGCGCGCGCACGAGCGAATCGATCGCTTCGTAGTAGTGGCGCGAATGCAGGATGCGCCGGCGCAGGATGGGGATAGGCACCCCAATCTTGCCGCGATCGTCGTTCGACACCAGCAGATTGCCGCAGACCATCACGCCGTGCTCGTTGAACCCGTCGCGGCCGACCATGCCGGCCTCGACGATCATGACCAGCGCCGGTTTGTTGCGCTGGCGGATGCGCAGCACGACTACCGATTCCACCGTCTGGTTGCGCCAGTCCCAGTTCTTGCCGACAAGGATGTTCCCGTCGCGAGTCGCTTCGGGCAGCGCGACCACCGTCGTGCACTCGGTCGCGGGTTGCCTGCCGCCGAGACTGCCGTACAGGATCTCGGTGCGGCAATTGACCGCGATCACGTCCTCCAGCTTCTGTTTCGCGCCGGCCGCAATTCCGCGCAGCTCCTGCATGATATCGGTGTCGATCGATTCTATCTGCGTGCCGTAGCCGCGCGCCCGCTCACGCACTTCCGCGAGCGTGAGTTCAGCCTGGCTGACGAACGACGGGAGATAAAACTCTATGGTCTTCGCGACGCGGTCGGCGGCGGCAGTGCCATGCTGCTCTCCGCATTCGTGCGCGCCGCCTTCGAGACTGATTATCGGAAACGGTTTGTACATGCGCAATCCCCGCTAGCCCGCCGCCGGGAAACGCCGATCGTGAAACTTCAACACGTCCGCCACGCAGCGGTCGGGCAGGTAATCGTACACGTTGTGCCGCGCGTTTTCATAAACGATGAGTTCTGCGTCCTTGATGCGCTTCATCATTTCATCGTAAAGCGACACGGATCCGATCGGCTCGGCGCCGGGTGCGACAATCAGCGTCGGCGCCTTGATCTCGTGGATCTCGTCCATGAAATCGGTATCGGTCCAGTAGCCGATGAAGCGCGTCAAAAATGCGAGATCGTTCTTGCAGATTTCGTCGAGCACCCAGGCGACCAGCTTCGGATCGGCTTCGCCGACCGGCAGGCGGTCGTTGATCGTTTCGCCGAACACCGCGCGCATGCCGCGTTTCGCCGCGTCGCTCAGCCAGCGCTTGCCCTGCTCGCCTTTGAAGCCCGGCGTCGAGCAGAACAGGATCAGGCTTTTCACGCGGTCGGGATGATGAATTGCCAGCTGCTGCGCCGCGTAGCCGCCGGCGGAGACCCCGATGATGTGCGTTTTGCCGAGCTTCAGATGATCGAGCAACTCGAGCGCATCCTTCATGAGGCGTTCCTTGTTGACCGGTAAATTGTCCGGCGGAATCTGCGAGGCGCCGTGGCCGCGCGTGTCCACGCGAATCACGCGAAAACGCCGCGCGAGCCCGGGCACCATCGAATAGAAACGGCGCGAGCTGCTCATTGCGGGGTGCAGCATTACCAGCGTCTCGGCGTTTTTCCACGGATCGGTGAAATCGTCGATGTAGTACGCAATCTCGATTCCATCGCTCGTTTTGAAAGTCTGTTTTTCCATTGCTCTTTTTCCGGTTGTGAAACTATTGTGGAACGATGCCGGCGGACTTGACGATACGCGCGAACTTCGCAACGTCATCGCGGATCAGCTGGGCGAATTGTTCCGGCGTGCTCGATTCAGGTTCCGAGCCGCCTGCTGCGAATTTATCCTGTAAATCTTTTTGCGCGATCGCCTTGACGACCGCACCGTTGAGACGGTCGAGCACTTCGCGCGGCAGGTTGGCGGGCCCCATGACGCCAAACCACGAGGTGAGTTCGTAGCCGGGCAACCCGGCTTCCTGCATCGTCGGCACCTGGGGCAGGCTGGCCGTCCGGTGATTGCCGGTGACGGCAAGCGGCCGGAGCTTATCCGCTTCGATATGCACCAGCGTCGACTGCACGACGGTGATCATCATGTCCACCTGCCCGGCCAGCAAATCGACGAATGCGGGTGTATCGCCTTTGTACGGAATATGCGCGATGTCGACCTTCGCCAGCGTCTTGAACATTTCCGCGGATAAATGAGGCGTGGCGCCGGTGCCCGACGATGCGTAATTCATTTTGCCCGGATGCGCTTTGGCAAGCGCGATCAATTCCTTCACGGTTTTGGCCGGCAATGCCACGGGAACCACCAGCACGTTCTGAATTCGGCACGCGAGCGAAACGGCCGTGAAATCCTTCAGCACGTCGAACGGGAGCTTCGCATAGACACTGGGAGCGACCGCGAGCGAACCGAAACCCATCAACAGGTTGTAACCGTCCGGCGCCGACTTGGCAATAGCATCCGCCGCAATCGTGCCGCCGGCGCCGCCGCGGTTTTCGACGATAACGGTCTGTCCCAGGAATTCGGTCAATTTCTGCGCGAGCACGCGCGCGTGGTAATCGTTGGCGCCGCCGGCTGGAAATCCGGACAGGAGCCGCACGGGCTTGGCCGGAAACGATTGTGCGCCGGCTGGACCGGCGACGCATAGCGCGATGCTTAGCGACGCTGCCGCGATCTTCATCGGTCAGACTGAAGTCACAGCGCGCGCCCCGCGAGCACGTCATCGACAAAGCGCCGCGCTTCGCGCGCGCAGCGGTCCGGAATTTCCCCGACCATGCTGTGGCCCGCCCCTTTTACGCTGACGTAGCGGCAGTTGCGCAGGTATTTGCGCATGCGCTCGTATTCGTGCGCTTCGACCATCGGATCGGGATCGGGCACGACCATCAGCGTCGGGCAAGTGATTTCAGCGAGCTTCTCCGGAAAATACTCGCTCGCCATCAGCGGCACGAAGCGTCCGAGATACTCGGGCGTGACCCCTTCCGCCGTGTCGAGGAACCACTTCTGGTGCTCGGGGCTCGCGTCGCCGATGCGATCATGCATCGTTTCCGTCAGAAAATTGCGCACGCCCCCATTCGCCACACGCGCGAGCCAGTTACCTTTCCTGGGGCGTTCGGGATTTATGCCGGGCGTGGCGGCATAGATACCCAGCGAGGCAAAACGATCCGGAAAACGCAGCGCCGCGTGCATCGCAATTATGCCGCCGGCCGATGCGCCGATCACATGCGCGCGCCCGTACTTGAGATGGTCGAGCAATTCGATCAGATCGCGGGCGAGCCGTTCGTTGGTCAGCGGCTTATCGAGCGCAGCCTCGGACTTGCCATGACCGCGAATGTCAGGCCGCACGACGCAGTATTCGCGCGCGAGATGCGGCACCCACGCGTAGAGCCGTAAAGCGCTGCCCATGCCCGGATGCAGCAGCACGACGCAGTCCGCTTTTTTCCACGGGTCGGTAAAGTCGTCAACACAGTAATGGAGTTTGGTGCCGTCGCTTGCGTGCCAGAAATTACTCGAAGCTGTCATGGACCTAGTATCGGTGAAGCGCGCGCGGTTCCGCGCGTGCGTGGTCAGTGGAATCGTTGCTCGATTATAACGCCAACAAGCCCGCGCTGAGCGGGCGCCGTTTTGCTAACATGCGTCGTATGCATTCATCGATGGTCCTGAACGCCGTGCGCGCCGCAGCGCTCGGTGCCGCGTGTTTAACGATCTCCACCGCCGGCGCGGCTGATGGCGGAACCTATCCGGCGAGACCTATCCGGTTGATCGTCCCGTTCGCGCCGGCCGGCAGCGCCGATGCGCTCGCGCGAACCATCCAGCCGGCGTTGAGTGAAGCGTTGGGCCAGACGCTGGTTATCGACAATCGTCCGGGTGCCAGCAGTACCATAGGCACGGACATGACCGCAAAAGCGGCGTCCGACGGCTACACGCTCGTGCTGATAACGACGACTCACGCGATCAATCCGAGCCTGATCGCCAAACTTCCCTACGACAGCGTCAAGGATTTCGCCGCGGTCTCGCTGGTTGCCTCGCAGCCCAATATCCTGGTCGTGCATCCGTCGGTGCCGGCGAAAACGGTGAAAGAGCTCGTGGCGCTCGCCAAGGCGAAACCCGGCACGATGAATTTCGCGTCGGGGGGCAACGGCAGCTCGCCGCATTTATCGGGCGAGTTGTTCAATATCGTGGCCGGAACTCACATCACGCACATCCCGTACAAAGGTTCCGGACCCGGCGTCACCGATCTGCTCGGCGGACACGTGCAGATGATGTTTGCCGGTCCATTGGCGCTCGAGCAGCATATCAAGAGCGGGCGCCTGCGGGCGCTCGCCATCGCCGACAAGCGGCGTTCGACCATCCTGCCGGATGTGCCGACAATGACCGAAGCGGGCTTCCCCGGCGTAGAAACCGGTACGTGGTACGGAATACTGGCGCCGGCACGCACGCCGCCGGGGATCGTCGCGCAGATTCAGCGCGCGATCGTGCGCATTTTGCAGGCGCCCGACTTGAAGGCGCGCATCCTGAACCAGGGAGTCGACATCGTCGCGAGCAGCCCCGACGAATTCGAAAAGTTTATAATTGCCGAAATTGCCAAGTGGTCGCGCGTCGTCAAAGCAGCCGGTGTCCGCGCGGACTAACCAATCTCATACGCCGGCCCATAACTTTCGAAGATTCCCGATGAAACCACGCGATTACGACCTCGACGCATTCTGGATGCCGTTTACGGCGAACCGTCAGTTCAAGGCGGCGCCGCGCATTTTCGCGTCGGCCAGGGACATGCACTTTATCACCGAAGACGGCCGCGAAGTACTCGATGGCATCGCCGGCCTGTGGTGCGTCAATGCCGGCCACGGCCGCAAAAAAATCGTCGAAGCAATTCAGAAACAAGCCGGCGTGCTCGATTACGCACCGCCATTTCAAATGGGCCACCCGCTGCCGTTCAAGGTTGCCAACCGGCTGAAGCAACTGCTGCCCGGCGATCTCGACCACGCGTTCTTCACCAACTCCGGGTCGGAATCGGTCGACACCGCTTTGAAGATCGCACTTGCGTATCACCGCGCGCGCGGCGAAGGCCAGCGCCGCTGGCTGATCGGGCGCGAACGCGGCTATCACGGCGGCAATTTCGGCGGCGTATCGGTCGGCGGCATGCCCGCCAACCGCAAAGCGTTCGGCAGCCTCCTGCCGACAGTCGACCATCTGCAATCCACCCACAATCTCGAGCACAACTCGTTCAGCCGCGGCCAGCCCGCGTGGGGCGCGCATCTGGCCGACGAACTCGAAAGCCGGATCATTACGCTGCACGACGCGTCCAACATCGCGGCGGTCATCGTCGAGCCGCTCGCCGGCTCCGCGGGCGTGCTGGTGCCGCCGCAGGGCTATCTAGAAAAACTGCGCCAGATTTGCGACAAGCACGGCATCCTGCTGATATTCGACGAAGTCATCACCGGCTTCGGCCGTCTCGGCGCTTCGTTCGCGTGCGAAAAGCTCGGCGTCATCCCGGACATCATCTGCCTCGCCAAGGGGCTTACCAACGGCAGCGTGCCGATGGGCGCGGTCATGGTGCGCAAGGGCATTTACGACGGCATGATGGCCGCGGCGCCGGAAAACACGATCGAGCTGTTTCACGGCTACACCTATTCCGGCCATCCGCTCGCGTGCGCGGCCGCACTTGCAAGTCTCGACGTATTCGAAGAAGACCAGTTGTTCAAGCGCGCCGGCGATCTCGCGCCCTACTTCGAAGACGCAGTGCACAGCCTGCGTGAACTGCCGCACGTGATCGACGTGCGCAACATGGGACTCGTCGCGGGCATCGAGCTGGAGCCGATTCCCGGCAAGCCGACGGCGCGCGCGTTCGAAGCGTTCCAGCGCTGCTATGAAAAAGGCGTTCTGATCCGCACCACCGGCGACATCATTGCGTTGTCGCCGCCGCTCATCATCAGCAAGCCGCAGATAGACGAACTGGTCGGCACGCTGGGCCGCGTGCTGCGCGACATGGGACGTCAGTAATCCGTTCGGGCGTTCCGCGTCACACGCGCTGCATCTCGCGTTTGCCGAGCTTGATCAGGCAGTGGTCGATCCACTCGGCCGTGAGCTTCTCCTGCACCGAGTTCTGCCGCAGGCGCTGATTGAGCGCCGGCCAGTCGACGCTGTCGAGCGGCTGGTCCTGGTTGAAGCACGAAAAGACGTAACTCGTCTTGCCGGTTTGCGGGTCGACGTGCGGCTGCAGACACTGCGCGCATATCTCCTTCATCATGCACTGCATCGGCGAGTTGATCGAGCCGATCGCAAAATGATGCGGCTTCAGAAACGGTTTTAGCTGCGCGTGCCGCGCCTGCGCGACCGCGGCCATCATACGGTCCGAACCGATCGCGATCAGGCGGTCGGCGGACTTGAGCTGAATTTCCGGGTTGCCCAGATTCCCGACGGCGTACGCGTGGATCGCCTGCACGATATTGCCGACGAAAGTGCGATCGAGCGGGCGCGCTGGCGTGAAACCGGGCTCTTCGTCGCAGCACCACACAACGACGTCCGCGGCAGCTTCGATGTCGGCGACCTTGTAGCGGTCCAGCATGTGCTTGTAGCCGGCGAAATAAAGCACGCGGTTGCCGGCTTTTCGCATCGCCTGGCCGATTGAAAACAATACGGCATTGCCAAGCCCGCCGCCGACGAGCACGACGGTTTCGTTCTTTGGAATTTCGGTCGGCGCACCGGTCGGCCCCATCAGCACCACGGGCTCCCCCGGTTTGAGCAGTACGCACATATCGCTTGAGCCGCCCATCTCGAGCACTATTGTCGATATCAGGCCGCGTTCGCGATCGACCCACGCGCCGGTCAGCGCCAGACCTTCCATTGCCAGTTTCGACTGCTCCGCCTGAAGCGCGGTCGTTTCGAAATTCTGCAGCCGGTAGAATTGTCCCGGCTGGAAGCGGCGCGCGGCCAGCGGCGCGCGCACCACGACTTCGACTATCGTCGGTGTCAGCCGGATGACCTCGTGCACGGTGGGGCGCAGGTCGTCGTTGAGCCGCGCGAGAAATTCGACATCCGTCAGGTCGGAAGCCGGGTTGACCTTCGCCAGCACGCGGCTCACGCTCGGATAACCCTGCTTCGCGCTGCCGATGGCCTTGACGACGTTGCCGAAGAACGACGGATGCACGTCGCCGAAATAACTGATGAAGCGGCCGTCGTCGCGCCGCGACAGGAGCACCGTCACCTGCTCAGGTTTGGCAATCGCCCGCTCGACGCCGAGAGCGACGCCGTCTTCGTCGCACGCGCGAAAATACTTGCCGTCGAGCGGAAACGACGGCGCTTCCTCGCGCGCGAGCACGGTATTCGGCTGGGTGCCGGCAGCTATCAAAATGGTTTTCGCCGGCAATTCGGTTTGCCCGCTTTCGCTCCACTTGCCATCGTCGCTGCGCGCCTGCACTGCCACGCGCAGCGCGCGTGCATGACCCAGCGCGTCGATTTCAACGCGCAGCGGAGTGAGACCTTCGGCAAAGCGGATGCCCTCCTCCAGCGCCTTCTGAACTTCTTCGTGATTGAGCGTATACGACGGACTGTCGATCAGGCGCCGGCGGTACGCGATCGTCACGCCGCCCCATTGCTGCAGCAACTCGAGTACGCGCGGGTCGCGCTTCTCTGCGCTCGCTCTAGTGCGCTCGTCACGCAGGGCGCGTCCATGCGCCAGAAACTCGTCAGCGATCGCGCGCTCTTCGTCGTTCCATGCGATGCGCGCCGCGGCCTCGCCATGCTCGCGCGCCATCGCCTCATAGCGGCGCAGGAATTTCTCAACCTGCAGAGGGTAGTAAGCGAGCGATTCGGTCGCAGTGTCGATCGCCGTGAGGCCGCCGCCAACCACCACCACCGGCAATCTCAATTGCATATTTGCGATCGAATCCGCCTTGGCCGCGCCGGTCAGTTGCAGCGCCATCAAAAAATCCGACGCCGTGCGCACGCCGCGCGCGAGTCCGTTCGGCATGTCGAGCACCGTCGGCCGGCCCGCGCCGAGCGCGAGTGCGATGTGATCGAATCCCAGCGCAAACGCATCCTCGGCGGTCACCGTGCCGCCGAAACGCACGCCGCCGAACAATGCAAATTCGCGCCGACGCTCGATCAGCAGGCGGATTATTTTCAGGAAATTCTTGTCCCAGCGCACGGTGATGCCGTATTCGGCAACGCCGCCGAAACCGGCCATCACGCGGTCGTCGAGCGCTTCATAGAGCTCGCGCACGTCGCGGACCGGTTCGAACGCGACCCGCCCGCCCCGGCTGTCGACGCCGGAAATCTGCGGCGGCAGCGGTTCGATCTTCAACCCGTCGATGCCGACGACCGTGTGGCCGTCGTTCATCAGGTAATGCGCGAGCGAGAAACCCGCGGGCCCCATGCCGGCGACGAGCACGCGCTTTCCCGACGGCGCTTTGGGATAAGGCGTGCGCAGATTGAGCGGATTCCAGCGCGTGAGCAGGCTGTAGATTTCAAAACCCCACGGCAATTCGAGCACGTCCTTCAACGTGCGCGTTTCCGCTTGCGGAATGTCGACGGGCTCCTGCTTCTGATAAATGCACGCCTTCATGCAATCGTTGCAGATGCGATGTCCGGTTGCCGCCGCCATCGGGTTGTCGACGACGATCACGGCGAGCGCGCCGATCGCGATGCCCCCGGTCTTGACCTTGTGAAACTCGGAAATTTTTTCCTCGAGCGGGCAACCCGCGAGCGTCACGCCGAACGGGCTCTTCTTGAACGAGGCGGCGCCGCGCCCGGTAGCCCCCTTTTCCTTGAGCCCTTTCGAGCACGAGTCCTTGCCCTGCTCGTGACACCAGATACAGTAGTGCGCGTGGTCCAGCGCACCGGTGAGGTCAGTGCCGTGATCGGTCAATTTGAAACCGGCGCGCCGGCGCACGTGTGCGGGCTCCGCAGTAAATTCGGTGTAACCCGCCGCGTTGTCCGCGACCATCGGTACGAGGTTTTGATAATCGAGTTTGTGCGGCGCTTTGAACAGCACCCCGGCGCCATGTGCGGCCTTGCCAGCCGGTGTCTGAGTAGCCCACGCGGCATATTGCAACGCGAGGTCGAGTTCGGCTGCATGTGCAGCTTCTGCGGCCTGCCAGCGCGCGACATGTTGCGCAAATCCGAGCTCGGTGAATTCAGTACCGAAGAGCGCAGTCAACTGCGCGCGCAGTTCCGGCCCATCGATAGCGGAGGCCGCCTCCGATTTATATTTATGCAAAGCCTTGCGTTGGACGAACAGGCGCTTGCAGCTGAAAAGCGGCGCGAGTTCGCTGTGGCGCGCCGACAGCGCCTGTACTTCCGCCTCGATGCCAAATAATTCGGCGATGAAGTCGTCGAGATGCGGCGCGAGTGCGATCAGCAGTTCGGATTCCTGCTTGCTGGCAAGCGTGCCGGTTTGCTCGCGCGCCGCGCGCAGTTGACCGCTTAAGGTTTCATCGGCGGCGGTGAGCGCGGCCAGAAATGCCGCGTCGACCCGCATCAGGCCGCCGCGAGTGTATAGGTCGGGAAATTTCAACCCGTGGGGTAATTTCAGCATGGAGATCGACTACGGATGGTGCACTGCGCAAGGCCGGCGAACATAGCACAAAACTCCGGCGATGTCAGTCGGTGCCGGCGTCCATGAACCGCGGCAAACCTTGTGCGATAATAAATTTATATCAGTCGGTTATATGTCGGCTGGTGCGTTAAGGAGGAGCCGCCATTATCCACGCGTCAAACAGGCAGGCCGCAAGCTGGCGTACGCCGGCGGTCGTGCTTGCATGCGGCAGCATGGTGCTGATGTTGTCGATCGGCACGCGCCAGACATTCGGCTTGTTCCTGCCGCCAATGACGTTCGATCACGGTTGGACACGCGAAACATTCGGCTTTGCAATTGCGCTGCAGAACATCGTGTGGGGTCTCGGCCAGCCGTTCGCCGGCGCGATCGCGGACAAATTCGGCGCCGCGCGCGTGATCGCGACCGGTGGCACGTGCTACGCGCTTGGACTTGTCTTGATGGCCTGTTCGACGACCGGGCTCGCGTTCGATGTCAGTGCGGGCATCCTCGTCGGCCTTGGCTTGAGCGGCACCGGTTTCGGCGTGATCATGGGCGTCGTGGGTCGCGCGGCGCCGGCGGCCAAGCGCAGCGCGGCGCTGGGTCTGGTCGGCGCCGGCGGATCGTTCGGCCAGTTCGCGATGCTCCCCTGCGCGCAAACGTTGATTTCATCACTCGGCTGGTTGAGTGCGCTGCTCGCGCTCGCCGCGACCTCGCTGATGATCATTCCGCTCGCCGCCGCGCTCGCGGGCCGCAATGTCGCGGCGCATACGAGCAACCAGAGCCTGCCGGCGGCCATTCGCGAAGCCGCGGCGCACAGGGGCTTTTGGTTTCTGACGGTCAGCTTCCTGGTCTGCGGATTCCAGACCATCTTCGTCATGATCCATCTGCCCGCTTACCTCGTCGATAAAGGCATGTCGCCAGCAGCGGGCATGACCGCGCTGGCCCTGATCGGATTTTTCAACATCGTCGGCTCGTACGGCTGCGGTCTGCTTGGCGGCCATTACAGCAAGAAGAAACTGCTGATGTGGCTGTACAGCATACGGGCGGTCGCCATCGCGCTGTTCATCTGGCTGCCGCTCTCGTCCTATACGGTGTGGGGATTCGCCGTCACGATGGGCATCACCTGGCTCGGCACGGTGCCTCTCACCAACGGCATGGTGGCGCAGATTTTCGGCGTAAAATATTTGTCGACGCTGTTCAGCATTGTGTTTCTGGGTCATCAAATCGGCAGTTTTCTCGGCGCATGGTATGGCGGTTTAATGTTCGATCTGACCGGCTCCTACACCACGGTATGGATATTCTGCGTGGTCCTGAGCGTGATCGCGGCGGCGTTGTGCGCGCCGATCGACGAGCGCGACGTGACGGCATTACGACCGACCGGGGTTAACGCGTGATTCCCCAGATCCACCGTCCGATCGCCTGGATCCTGTTGGCCATATTGCTCGCCTACATCACTTACGTCAGTTTCAGGGCCTACCTGAGCCCCGACTTTCTGATCGGGTACGCGAACATGTTTGCGTGCTGATACCGTTTCGCGCATGAATTCATTTACCGATCTCCAGGCAATCCTCTCGGCGTTCTTCGAAAGCCTGCCGTGGCCCGTTTTGATGATCGACGAACGCGGTTGCGTAGTCTTTTTGAACCAGCAAATGCGTCAGGCGGAGTCCGTCCCGTGCGCGGCCGGCACCTCGTTGGCGCAAAGCTTCCCCGATTACTGCGCCGCGCTGCGCGGCGACGTGCCATGGCTGACCGAGCAAACTGCATCCGTCAGCCGCGTTCAGCAAGGTAAGACCATCACTGAACGCATTTCGTTGCACCGACTGCCGTTCGGCGCGTGCCTGTTTGTGACCGCGCAACCCGATTCCGCAGCCACGCTCGGCGATGCGCAGCTCGCGCGCCTGGCGTCGCTCGGCTTCATGGTGGCCGGCGTCTGTCATGAGCTCGCGAATCCGCTGACAGCGATCAACTCGACCGTCCAGTTGCTGCGCGCCAGTCCCGCGCCGCCGGCGCTGCTCGACAAGGGACTCGCCAATATCGCCGCCAATGCCCAGCGCATGCTCAATATTTCGCGCAAGCTCAACGATTTTTCGCGCGCCGGCGACGACGCGCGTGCGCTGCTGAATTTGCGCGCCACCGTGAACGACGCGGTGTCGCTGCTCAACCACGACAATTGCATGCACGAGGTCAATGTCGTGTGCGCGCTCGACGAAGCGACGGTGGTGCATGCCGATCCCGGGCAATTGCAGCAGGTCTTCTGCAACGTGCTCACGAACGCAGTGCAGGCCATGCGCGGCACCGGCTCGCTGTACATCCGCGATTCGCGTCCCGACGAAAGGCACGTCGAAATCACGATACGCGATACCGGTCCCGGCATTGCAGCGCGCGACCTGCCGCGCTTGTTCGAGCCGTTTTTTACCACCAAGCCGGCCGGCCACGGCACCGGTCTCGGGCTCGCGATCAGCAATGAAATCGTGCTCGCCCACGGCGGCAGCATGCGCGCCGCCAACGACGCGGGCGGCGGCGCCTGTTTTTACATTCGCCTGCCGGCGGTATCCGGATGAACGAAGCGGCCGCTTCCGCGCGCAATGAACGCATCCTCGTCATCGAGGACGATCCGGGTGTCAGTGCGAGCATCGAGATGCTGCTGCCCGAGCGCGGTTACCGGGTCGAATTCGCCGCGCGCGCGCAGGAAGGTATCGCCCGCGCCACCGCCCACGAGTTCGAGCTCGTGATCACGGATTTGCGCCTGCCCGACAGCGACGGGATGGCAGTCATCCGCACCCTGCATAACGCGCAGCCCGCATTGCCGATCATCATGATGACGAGCTATTCGTCGCTCGACACCGCGATTGAAGCGCTGAGAACCGGCGCCGTCGACTACGTGATCAAGCCGTTTCACAACGACGCGCTCTTGTTCGCGATCGAGCGCGCGCTCAACGAAAGGCGCCTGCAGCGCGAGAATGCGCTGCTCAAGCGCAGCCTGAATAAAGCGCGCGCCAGCGCTGAGATCATCGGCCGCGGCGCCGGCATCAAGCGCGTGTTCGAATTGATCGACAAAGTGGCGGCGACCGATGCCAACGTGCTGATACAGGGGGAAAGCGGCACCGGCAAGGAACTTGTCGCGCAGGCCATCCACCGGTCGAGTCCGCGCGCGGAGCGCCCGTTCGTGCCGATCAATTGCGGGGCGATCCCGCCCGAGCTGCTCGAGTCCGAGCTGTTCGGCCACACCAAAGGCGCGTACACGGGAGCCGTGGCCGCGACCGACGGCCTGATCCGCGAAGCCCAGGGCGGCACTTTGTTTCTCGACGAGATTTCCGAGCTCGCGCCGCAGCTGCAGGTCAAGTTGCTGCGCGTGATCCAGGAAAAACAGGTGCGGCCGCTCGGCTCGCCGCGCGTGTTCAACACCGACGTGCGGTTCCTTGCAGCGAGCAACCGCGATTTGAAAACAGCAACCGAACAAGGCGCGTTCCGAGCGGATCTTTTTTACCGGTTGAACGTCATCAACATTCACGTTCCGCCGCTGCGCGAACGCGGCAAGGACATCGAGCTCCTCACCCAGCATTTCATCGCCGTGCACAGCCGCCGCCTTAACAAGGACATCACGAGCCTGGGCACCGACGTGAAGGAACTCCTGAGCCGCTACCGCTGGCCGGGCAATGTGCGCGAACTGGAGAATGTCATCGAGCGCGCAGTGATACTCTCAGACGGCCCCGCGCTCACGGTACGGGATTTTTCCGACCTCTCGACGGCCGATGCCGCAGGTTCGCCGCCTGACGCCGCGAGCGGCACGCTGGCCGCAGCACTGTCGGTCGAAGACTATATCGCCGAATTCGTCAAACGCTATCAGGACCGTTACAGCGAGCAGGAACTCGCGGCGATGCTGGGCATCGGGCGCAAAGCGTTATGGGTGCGGCGCAATCGCTGGGGTCTGTTCCGCGGCGGCGCGCGGGCCGCACGCGGGGCCGGATCACGCGCGCGCGCATAGTGCAGGAGTACGCGTCAGCTTGCTGCGGGCGCTTAGGAAACAGCGGCCGTTTCATTTGGAAACCAAGCCCGCAAGAAGTGCTGACAACGGTTGCCACAAGCCCTTCAATCCAGTCAATTTCCCGTTCAAAACCATTGGCATAAGGATTGCTTACGGATCGACGACTTACCCGTATTCAGAATAAACCATCCAGGAGGCAGCCATGGCCGAACCCGCCGCACGCAAGAAAATCACTATTCCGATGTTGATGGACAAGAAGAAAAAAGGCGAACCCATCGTTCAACTGGCGGTTTACGACTACGAGACGGCAATCGTCGCCGACCGCGTCGGCATCGACATACTGTGCGTGTCCGACACCGGCGGTATGGTGTTGTTCGGGCACGAGTCGACGACTTCCGTGTCGTTCGAAGAAGTGTTGTTCATGGCGCAGGCGGTCAAGCGCGGCTCGCAATACGGGTTGCGCATGGTCGACATGCCGTACATGAGCTTCCATCTCTCGGCGCAGCAGGCGGTCGACAACGCGGCCAAGTACGTGTCACAGGCCGGCGCCGAAGTCATGAAGTGCGAAGGCAACCAGCACCACGCCAAATACATCGAAGCGATCGTCAAGGCCGGCATCCCGGTGCAGGGGCATATCGGCATCTGCCCGATGCGCATCCCTCAGCTGGGAGGCTTCGCGGCGCAAGGCAAGACCGCCGACCGCGCCAAGGAACTCGTCGATGATGCATGGGCGTTCGTCGATGCGGGCTGTTTCTCGATCATGACCGAAGTCGTAACTTCCGAGGT
>CAZEAX010000007.1:0-28650 GCA_964510405.1 uncultured Streptomyces sp.
GTGACCGGCGAATTCGATCCGCTGTGCCCGCTCGAAGACGCGGTCGAGGCCTATGAAGATTTGAAAGTGCCGAAGGAAATGTGGGTGTTCGAGAACCAGTATCACCCGCTGTGGGGCATCAACAATCTCGGCGGCATGGATTGCCACGATTACGTGCTCGACTGGCTGAAGGGCTTTTTCTCAGGCAAGCGAGCGCCGAAGAAAAGCGGGCGCATCGCTTACATCAAGGAACATGGCGACGGGCCGTGGGGCAAGTGCGAATGGACGCCGCCGATCAGGCGCGGGCAGGCTTATTTCTGACCGTCATCCCCGCGCAGGCGGGGA
This sequence comes from uncultured Streptomyces sp., assembly GCA_964510405.1. Taxonomy (GTDB): domain Bacteria; phylum Pseudomonadota; class Gammaproteobacteria; order Burkholderiales; family SG8-41; genus PALSA-1004. The sequence goes on from CAZEAX010000007.1 coordinate 325, forward strand.
TCCAGTAGCTTCTCTTTTGCCGAATTCTTTTTCTGGACTCCCGCCGTCGCGGGAGTGACGAGTCTCTTAGCCGATCACCATCGCAAGCCGGCCTGTCGTCGCGTTGCGACGTATGAGGTCGTGCGCTTCTTCGACGCGGGCCAGCGTAAAAGTCTGCGTCACCACCGGCTTGATGCGCTTCAAACGCACGAGCTCCAGCGTCTGCGCGATTTCGGCCGCATTCACGTAGCGCGATGAATGCAATTCGAGGCCACGGTGCAGAAACTCGACCGGGTTGACGGTAAATCCCGGGTCCACGCCGTAAACCGGTTGCGGCTGCGCGCCTATGATCACGAGGCGGCCGCCCATCGCGAGCGATTGCAGCGCGCCTTCGAGCGTAACGCGACTCGCTACTATGTCGATCGCGGCATCTACGCCGAGTCCGGCCGTCAGCGCTTTGACCGCGTCCGGCAGTTTCGCATTGCGCGCATCGATGATTTCATCCGCGCCCATGGATTTCGCGAGCGCCAACTTGTCGTCGCCGATGTCGGCGGCAAGCACGCGCGCGCCGCACAGCCTGGCCATCTGCACCATGTGAATACCGACGCCGCCGCCGGCGCCGACGATCAGCACGCTCGCGCCGGGACCGAGGCGCGCTTCCTTGCGGCAGGCGTGATAGGGCGTGGCGATCGCGTCTGATGCGACCGCGGCATCGACGTGCGACACACCGTCGGGAATCGGCACCGTGTTGCGCTCGGGCAGCACGACGTATTCTGCGTAGCCGCCGTCAGTCGCGGCGCCGATATTGCCGCGCTGATTCAAGCACAGCGTTTCGCGGCCGGCGCGGCACTGCTTGCATTGCCCGCACGTGAGATAAAAATGATTGGTCACGCGCTGCCCGACTTTTACGGTGCGCACCGCGGCGCCGACCTCGACGACATCGCCGGCGATTTCGTGGCCCGGTATGCGCGGGTAAGAGGTGACGCGACCCGGCGTCGCGATCAGGTTGACGACCGTGAGGCCGATGCCGCACGCGCGCACGCGCACGAGCACGTCGGCGGGGCCAACTTGCGGCATCGGCATCTCGGCAAGCTCGAGTGGTCGACCGGGCGCGCGCAATACCATCGCTTTCATCGCTTGAGTTCCCGGCACCTGGATCGTTGTCAGCGTCAAATTATGGACGGTGCCGTGACGTCAGTCCATCGCGATACCGAGGCGCTTGCCCAGTGCGCCCCATTTGTCGGCTTCCCTGCGCATGAACGCCGCGAACTGATCCGGATTGCTGGCGACGATTTGGTTGCCCTGCGCAACGAGCGTGCGGCGGACTTCGGAGATTTCAAGCACCGCGGAAATTTCCGCCTGCAGCCGGTCGATAATCGGCGCCGGCGTGCCCGCCGGCGCGAGGTAGCCGTACCAGATCAGCGCTTCGTAGCGGGGAACGCCGGATTCAGCGATGGTCGGGATTTCCGGAAAAGCCGGCGAGCGCTTCAAGGCGCTGATCGCAAGCGCGCGCAATTTGCCGGCTTTCCACAGCGGCGCGCCATTGACCGGGTTGGAGTAGGCAACCTGGATCTCGCCGCTCAGCAGCCCGCTCACGATCGCGGTGACGCCTTTATACGGCACGTGCGTCATGCGCAGGCCCGCCATCGAGTTCAGCATTTCGATCATCAGGTGCGGCGAACTGCCTGGACCCGACGAGCCGTAGTTGAGCTTGCCGGGATTTTCCTTCGTGTAGGCGATGAATTCCTTCATCGTCCGCGACGGGAACGACGGGTGCACGAGGAGCACGAGCGGAGTCGCAACGACTTCGGTGATCGGCGCAAAATCGTTGAGCGGATCGTACGGCAGCCGGGTGAAAAGCTGCGCGCTTTGCGCGTGCGTCGAAAATACCAGTAACAACGTGTACCCGTCGGGCGCCGCTTTGGCCACGAGATCGGTGCCGACTATGCCGGACGCGGCGGGCCGGTTGTCGACGACGACGGCGTGTCCGAAGCGGTCGGCCAGGTGCGCGCCGATCAGGCGCGCCATGTAGTCGCTGCCGCCGCCGGGCATCAGCGGCACGATGACGCGTACGGGACGGTTCGGATATCCATCGGGCTGCGCGCTCGCCTGAGCCGCAAATAAAACGCCGATGCACAGGCCGCGCAGAATGCGCATGACGAGCGACGTTGACCTCCTTACCGGGAATACCTCTGCGGGTAATTTGCGCACAGCGTGAATAGTGCACCAAGCAGCGAAATTGCGAAACCGTGCGGCGCGGGATTCGTGCCGGGGGCCACGCGGTGGGTTAATATCGCGACTCCGTTTCAATGCAGGCGTGCCTCGATATGGCCAAAACCGTCGCCGCGATTTCTCCCGTCATGCGCAAACTGAGCGACTATATTGCGCGCGCGCCGCGCCGACGGTTGCCGGCGAATGTCATGGAGCGTGCGAAATATCACGTGCTCGATACACTGGCAGCGATGGTGTCGGGCGCGCCCTTGTTGCCGGGCCGGCGCGCGATCGAGTACGTGAGTGCATTGGGCGGCGTGCCGGAGGCCGGCATAGTGGGCAGCCGGGTAATCACGGCGGCGGCGAACGCGGCGCTGGCGAACGGCATGCTCGCCCACGCGGACGAAACCGACGACGCTTATTACCTTGCGCTCGTGCATCCGGGTTGCAGTATCGTGCCCGCGGCGCTCGCCATGGCCGAGCGCAATCGTCGCAACGGGACCGCGTTATTGCGCGCCGTGGTGCTGGGCTACGACGTTTGCGCGCGCATTTCCAAAACGCTCGGCATCGAGCGCTTTCGCAGCGCCGGCCATTCCACTCACAGCTATGGCGGTACGTTCGGCGCGGCCGCGGCGGCCGGCGCGCTCGCCGGAATCAATGCCGAACAGGCGCGTTACCTGCTGTCGTATGCGGCGCAACAGGCATCGGGACTCTCGTGCTGGGCGCGCGATGTCGAGCACATTGAAAAGGCGTTCGATTTCGGCGGCATGCCGGCGCGCAATGGCGTCACCGCGGCGACCATGGTGGCGAGCGGATTCACCGGCGTCGAGGACGTGTTTGCCGGTGACCGCGGATTTTTCCACGCGCACAAAAGCTACGCGCAACCGGCCCTGCTCGTTAAGGGACTCGGCCGCGAGTTCGACATCATGCAGACCGCGATCAAGCGCTGGCCGGTCGGCTACCCTATTCAGGCGCCGCTCGATGCGTTGTCGAATCTGATGGCAGCGCACAAGGTGACGGCGAAAGACGTCGCGCACGTGATGATCACGCTCGACGATCAGGGCGCACGCACGGTCAGCGGCCGCCGCATGGCCGACATCAATATCCAGCACTTGACAGCACTCATGCTGATCGACGGCGATATCACATTTGCCTCATCGCACGATGCGAAACGCGTGCGCGATCCCGCGGTGCTGAAGCTGCGCAATTGCATCGAGCTCAAAGGCAGTGCCGCGCTCGGCAAGGCGAAAACGACGCAGGCCATAGTCGAAATCACCACGCGCCAGGGCAGGCGCATGCAATATCACACGAAAGCCGTACGCGGCAGCGCGACCAATCCGATGACGCGCGAGGATGTCGCCGGCAAGGCCCGCGGCTTGCTCGAGCCGACGCTGGGCGCGCATCGAGCGAGGGAACTCATCAAGGCGGTGTGGAATATCGAACGCATGCCGGACCTGCGACAATTGCATACGCTGTTGCGTCCGCAGTGAGCGCGGCTGCACGCTGATTTTGAGGGGGAGGACAGTCCAATGTCGATAACGAAGTCACTGGCGATCGCGCTTGCGCTCGTCGCCGGCGCCGCGGTTGCGCAAAGCCCTGCGTACCCCGTGAAGCCCGTGCGCCTGGTCGTGCCGTCGTCGCCCGGCGGCGGCACCGACATTCTCGCACGCGTGCTTGCGCAGAAAATGTCGGAAAGCCTCGGCCAGCAGTTCGTCGTCGAGAACCGGCCGGGCGCGGGCCAGGTCATTGGCATCGAAGCCGTCGCGCGGTCGGCGCCCGACGGCCATACGCTGCTGATGGCGGCGAGCGCGATCGTGATCAACGAAGTGCTGTACGCGAAACCGCCGTACGACACGCTGCGCGATTTCGCGCCGGTCACGCTCGTTGCATCGCTGCCCAATATTCTCGTCGTGCATCCCGCGTTGCCGGTGAAGTCCGTGCGCGAATTGATCGCGCTCGCGAAAACGCGTCCCGGCCAGCTCAACTACAGTTCCGCCGGCAGCGGCACCTCGCCGCACCTGTCGATGGAATTGTTCCGCCTGATGGCGGGCATCACGCTTACGCATGTTCCGTACAAAGGCACCGGACCGGCGACGGTCGATCTCGTGGCGGGGCAGGTGCAGTTGTCGATGCCCAACGTGCTCACGGCGTTGCCGCAGATCAAAGGCGGGAAACTGCGCGCGCTCGGTGTGACGAGTGCCAAGCGCGCGACCGGGTTGCCGGATATTCCGGCGATTGCGGAAACAGTGCCCGGTTATGAGGCGATCCAGTGGTACGGCTTACTGGCGCCGGCCGGCACGCCGCGCGAGATTGTCGGCAAAGTGCAGGCCGAGACCGCGCGCATACTCGTGCTCCCGGAAGTGAAAGCGCGGCTCGCCTCAGACGGCGCCGATGCCGTGGGCAACCGTCCCGATGAGTTCGCCGCGTACATCCGTGCGGAACTCGCGAAGTGGGGCAAGGTCGTGAAGACCGGCGGCATCACGCTGGAATGATTAAAACCGGTGATGAGTTATGGGGAATGGGTATTGCGCATCACCCATCGCTCATTGCCCATTACCAAAAAAATGCGGCGTGAACGCCGCATTTTTTTGAAAGGGTCCCCCGCAGATGCCGTTGAGCCCGCATCTTGAACCAAAGGCTCAAGTGGTCGCTTTCCGGGCGCATCAGGCGCTTCCTGTCGGACGCGCACAACAGCACCGCTATGGTCCGCAACCAGTTAACAAATATTGGTTCAAAGACTTTAAGGCCCTGACGAACACCGCAGGGGGTAGAACCTGCAACGCTAGAACAGTTTTTCCTGATCGGCGAGCGCCTGATCGAGCGTTGTCTCGATGCCGGCCATTCTACGCTTGAACTCGGACACGTCAAAACTGCCGAGCCGGGTGGTGAGGAATTCGTGCGAGATGTTGAGTGCGGCCATGATCGCGATGCGGTCGAGGCCGTTGATCTTGCCCTGGTCCTTGATCTCCTGCATCTTGCGATTCAGGTAATCGACCGCTTCCTGCAGCGACTTTTGTTCGTCAGGTTCGCACGCGACGCGAAATTCGCGCCCCATGATGCTGATTTGCATGCCTGTCGTGTCGGCGCTCACGTTTATTCTTCGGGAATCTGCGCGAGCAGCGATTCCAGGCGCGTTTTCGCGTCGCCGATTTTCTCGTTCAACTGCTTGTTGTCGTTATGCGCGCTTGCGAGTTGCTGGCGCAACTCGTGGTTGTCCGAACGCAACCGCTGACACAGCATCACGAACTGGTTTATTTTTTCTTCGAGCGATTTGAGTTCGACGTCCATGGCGACACTATAGTTTCAAAAATCCTGATTAGTCAACACCTAACGCTCATTTTTGAATGTGGTTTGCCACTACGTGTACGCGGCATGAGAGAGCCATTACCCTGATTTCTTAGGCGGTTCCGCATATTGCCGCGCACCACGCGGATTTTCGCGTCGACGCGTGGACTTATCGGGTTCGCCGCCCGCCGTCAGGGTAAAATTGCCGCAGTCGTCGCGGGGTTAAAAACCTGCGGCGGCGCGGTTCCAGGTGCCCGGGCTGAGATCTTCGGCTTGGGATAATCGGGAAACAAGTGCGGCAAAGCGGGATGTGCAATCACATCCTGAATTGCCAATTCTTGTGCTGCCCCCGCAACGGTAATTGAGCGTGGGCGCGCCACTGTGCCACTGGGTTAAAAGCCCGGGAAGGCGGCGCGTCAAATCTCACAAGCCCGTAGACCGGCCTCGAACCACTGGGTAAGGTAATGCCGCGGGGAAGCGGCGTTCGCGTACTGCTACCGGTCCGATGAATGTTTTTCTCCGTGGTGTTTCCTTGTGTGAGTGATCCGCGCGCGGCGGGCGTGCGTCAATTCGGGGAAATATCATGCAATCATTGGGTCGTTTCAATCGCAGTCAGTTCTGGTTTCCGGTAATAGTTTTTTCCGCAATCGCAGCATCACCCGGTCATGCGCAGGTCAAGGCGCCGGCCACGCTGGCCGATGAAGTGGTCGTCACCGCCACGCGTTTTAAAGAGCCGCAACACGAGGTGCCCGTCGGGGTCACCGTGATCGATGCGGAGCAGATCCGCGCGAGCACCGCGGCGTCGGTGCCGGAACTGCTCATGCAGGTTCCCGGCATCCACGTGCGCGACAACTCGGGTTCGCCCAACCAGCAGGTCGATATGCGCGGGTTCGGCATTTTCGGCGATCAGAATACGCTGGTGCTGCTCGACGGCCGGCGCATCAGCGAAAACGAACAGGCCAGCGTCAACTGGGCCGCGATACCTCTGTCCGCGATCGAGCGCATCGAGATCATGCGCGGCAGCGGCGCGGTTTTATATGGCGCGGGCGCGACCGGCGGCACGATCAACATCATCACCAAGGCGCCGGCGCTCGATCGCAAGTCGGCTTTTCTCGGCGCGGGCATCGCCACCTACAACACGTCTGATCTGCGCGCCGGTTTCAACCTTGCCGGCGGCAGCGCCGGCCTGATAGTCAACGGCAGCCATCTGGCGACGGACAACTATCGCGCGAACAACCAGTTGCGCCAGGACGATGCGCAAGCCGATCTGCGCTACACCGGCGCGCGCGGCACCCTTTATGCAAAATTCGGCGGCGACGATCAGCAGTTGCAATTGCCCGGGTCGCTAACCCAGGCGCAGATCGCCGTGAATCCGCGCCAGGCCGCCACCCCCGGCGACTTCAGCCACATCTCCGGCGGTTACGGCAACCTCGGCGGCGAACTCATGCTGGGGGACGCGGAACTCGCGCTGGATGCCGGCTATCGCGGCAAGCAGGCGAACTCGGCATTTTTTGTCGCCACCGCGTTCCGCAACAACATCAGCAGCCAAGTCGCGGTTACGAGCGTGACGCCGCGCGCGAAGATTCCGTTTACTTTCGGCGGCGTACCGAACACGCTGGTCACCGGTGTCGACTGGGACGACTGGAATTTCGATTCGACCGCCAGCGCCTTCGTCAGCCATTCGGTCGCGACGCAACGCGATTCGGCGTGGTACTTGCAGGACACCCTGGCGCTCGGCAAGGCCACCGTGCTGTCGATTGGCGGGCGCACGCAGCGCACGAGCTATAACGTCGCGGAAATCATCGGCGGTGCGGCGGCGACGCGGGACCGCGACTTTCGCGCGTATGAAATCGCTGCGCGCCACAAGTTGACCGACGTATGGTCGGTTTACGGCAAGTTCGGCACCAGCTTCCGGCTGCCCAACATCAACGACAACTTCAATCTCTTTACCGGCGCGATCGCATTGCTCGAACCGCAAACTTCGCACGACCGCGAAATCGGCGCCGAATTGAAGCTCGGCCGCGCCGCCTACCGGCTCGCGCTGTACAGCATCGATACCAACAACGAGATCCACCTCGACCCGATCGCGTTCAACAACGTGAACCTGCCGCCGACCAGGCGTTACGGGGCGGAACTCGAAGGGAAGTGGAATTTTTCGCCGGCGCTGAGCGTGTCCGCCAACTACACGTACACAGTCGCCAAGTTCCGCAGCGGCAGCTTCGGCGGCATCGACGTCGCAGACAAGGATGTGCCGCTGGTGCCGCATGCGATGGCCAATCTCGGCGTTTCATGGCAATTTCTGCCGCGCACGCACCTAAACGCACAGGCCAATTACGTTGGCGAACAGCGGTTCGATAGCGATGAGACGAATACGTTCAACGCGAAGATGCCGGGCTATACGCTGGTCGACCTCAAGCTCTCGCACGAGTACCGCGGCTGGTCATTCAACACGGGCGTCAAAAACCTGTTCAACGAAAAATATTTCACCTACGGCGTGTTTACGGGGTTCCCGACTTTCAACGCGTACCCCGCGGCGGAACGCTCGGTGTTCGTTTCCGCGCAATACGATTTCCGCTAGGGATTCGATGGCCCCGTCGAACGGCGTCGCGCGCAAGCGCGGCGCCGTTTTCTGCTATTGTTGCGCCCATGCAACAAATGACCAGTTCGGAATTATATTTGCGCCTGTTGAAATACGTCGCCGCCTACTGGCGCGTCTTCGCCTTGTCCCTGCTCGGCATGGTGATAGTCGGGCTGACCGAGGTCGCGCTGCCCGCGTTGATGAAGCCATTGCTCGACGGCACGTTCGTGCACAAGGACCAGGAGTTGATGCGCTGGATGCCGGCGGTGATCATCGCGCTGGTGGCGGTGCGCGGTGGCGCGGAGTACATGGCGTCTTACAGCATCAACTGGGTCGGCAACAAGCTCGTGATGGACTTGCGCGAAGCGATGTTCGGCAAGCTGCTCGGGCTGCCGACGCCGTACTACGATGATCATGCGAGCGGCAACCTGATTTCGAAGCTCACTTTCGACGTGACCCAGGTCACCGCGGCGGCGACCAGCGTGTTGACGGTGATATTCAAGGACTCGGTGTCGCTCGTCGGTTTGCTGGTCTACATGTTGTGGCTCAACTGGAAGCTCACGCTGCTCGCGCTCGTGATGGCGCCGTTGATCGTCGGCGTCGTGCGCCTGATCAGCGTGCGTCTGCGCACGAGCAGCCGGTCGGTTCAGCAGGCGATGGGCGATGTGACGCAGGTACTGCAGGAGACGATCGAAGGTCACAAGGTGGTCAAGCTCTTCGGCGGCCAGCGTTACGAAGCCACGCGCTTCGGCGAGCAGGTGAACCGCGTGCGCCGCTTCATGATGAAGCAGACGACCGCCGCCGCCGCGAGCGTGCCGGTCGTGCAGCTGCTCGCGGGTGTTGCCCTGGCCGCGATTGTTTATCTCGCCACGCAGCAGTCGAGCGCCAATGAAATCACCGTCGGGGAGTTCGTTTCATTCGTCACGGCGATGCTGATGCTGACCGCGCCGCTGAAACGCGTCACCGGCGTCAACGAGCCTTTGCAGCGCGGGCTTGCCGCCGCCGAAAGCGTGTTTGATCTGATCGACCAGCCCGGCGAAAGCGACCCGGGGCGCACCTCGGTTACGCGCGTCGACGGCGAAATCCGTTTCGACAACCTGGGTTTTACTTACGCAAATTCCGATCGACCTGCGCTCGAAGGCATAACGTTGACGATCAATCCGGCCGAAACCGTCGCATTGGTTGGCGCATCCGGCGGCGGCAAGAGCACGCTCGCCAATCTCGTGCCGCGCTTTTACCGGCCGACCGGCGGGCGCATCCTGCTCGACGGCCACGATCTCGAGACGCTCACGCTGGCGAGCCTGCGCGCCAACATCGCGCTCGTAAGCCAGGACGTCGTGCTGTTCAACGACAGCGTCGCGGCGAACATAGCGTACGGCGTGATGCGCGATACCAGCGAGGCGGACATCGTGAAGGCCGCAGAGGCTGCGCACGCGATGGAGTTCATCCGCGCAATGCCGCAGGGACTCAACACGCTCGTCGGCGAAAACGGCGTCAGGTTGTCCGGCGGCCAGCGTCAGCGGCTCGCGATTGCGCGAGCGCTGCTCAAGAACGCGCCGGTGTTGATACTCGACGAGGCGACGTCGGCGCTCGATTCGGAATCCGAGCGCCACGTGCAGGCGGCGCTCGAAACGCTGATGCGGGGACGCACGACCATCGTGATCGCGCACCGGTTGTCCACGATCGAGAATGCCGGTCGCATCGTCGTGCTCGACGGCGGCCGCATTGCCGAAATCGGCAGCCATCGGGAGCTGCTCGCCGCGGGTGGAATCTACGCGCGGCTTTACGAAATCCAGTTCGCGCCGGGCCGAGTGGTCGCGTAGTGGTCAGCGCGCGGGCGGCTCGTCGGCTGCGAGGGCATCGGCCGCCGACGCCACGTTTCTGACAGAATAGCCGCTCAACCACCACAGGAGGCTGCCGGGCAGGCTTGCCGCCGCGAGTGTCAGCCCGAACAGGACGGATACTGCAAACGCAGCGCTGGCCGGGACGTTGATGAAACCGAACGCCACCACCATCGCGCCTTCACGCACGCCCCAGCCCGCGATCGAAATCGGCACCACCGTTACGAGGATGACCGGCGGCACCAGCAGGATGCAATCGAGCAGGCCGATGTCAAGCTGCATCGCCCGCGCGAGGCAATACACGATTACCGCAAAACCGACGAAACTCAGCACCGACAACAGGATCGCCGGCAGCGCGTAGCGCGCGTCGAACGTGACATTGCGGGCGAGTGCGGCCAGGGCGAGCAGGGCGCGCACCGCGCGCCAGCGCGTGACCGCCTGCGGCAACCGCCGCAACGCGAGAAATGCGCCGAACCCGGCCACGCCTGCGCAGATCACGGTCGACAACGCCCACCGCGCGACCGGATCGGTGACGATATCGAAGAGCCACGGCAGCCCCGCCGCGCTCAACAGCAGCAGCGAAAAAAGCGTCACCGCACGATCGATGATGACGGTGTTGGCGGCGGCGCCGAAAGTCAGTCCTGCACGGTAGGCGCACCAGACGCGCACTGCATCGCCGCCCACCGACGACGGCAGCGCCTGGTTGAAAAAATGCCCGATCAGCACTACCTGCAGCGCCGTTTTGAAACCGAGATGCGAGCCGTTGGCTTTCACCACCGCGAGCCAGCGCATCGTATGCAATAGCGCGATCGACAGCGCGATCGCGATCACTAAAAGCAGGGTCAGCGCATCGACTTTGGCGAAATGCGCGACGACCCCGCGCACGTCGAATGCGCGCAACACGATTCCGATAAGCACGACCGAAATCGCGATCTTGACGAGCGGCTTGACGAATTTCATGCGGCGGTGCGGTTGAAATAGTTGCGCACGATATCGAGAATTCGGGCCGCCGCGCGACCGTCGCCGTATGGCGAGCCGCCGCGCGCCATGCGAGCGTATGCCGCATTGTCGCGCAAGAGTTCAGTCGTGGCCGCCACAATGGCCTCGCGTTGCGTGCCCGCTATTTTCGCGACGCCGAGCTCGACTGCTTCGGGCCGCTCGGTCACTTCGCGCAGCACCAGCACCGGCTTCGCCAGCGCCGGCGCTTCCTCCTGGATGCCGCCCGAATCCGTCAATATCAGCCGTGCCTGTTGCATCGCCGCCACGAGATCGGGATAGACCAGCGGTTCGCTGAGCGATATCTGAGGGTGGTCCGCGAGCAGCTTGTCGACCGTCGCGCGCACGTTCGGATTGGGATGTACGGGATAGAGCACTTTCAACTGCGGAAACTCGCGGCACAAGTCGAGCACGGCATTGCATATATTGACGAGCGGCGCGCCGAAATTTTCGCGCCGGTGCGCGGTCAGCAGAATGTCGTGGTCGAACCGCCGCGCCGGCACGCGCGCAAGTTTCGCCGTCGTGAATTGGAGCGCGTCGATCACCGTGTTGCCGGTGAGGTGAACGCCGGCCGGGTCGGCATGCTCGGCGAGCACGTTGGCGCGCGCACGCTCGGTCGGGCAGAAATGCAGTTTAGCGAGCCGCGTGACCGCGACCCGGTTGAATTCCTCCGGAAACGGATTCGCGATGTCGAACGTGCGCAGGCCCGCTTCAACGTGGGCGAATGGAATGCCGCGGTAAAAGCAGCTCAGCCCGGCGCACATCACGGTGGTCGTGTCGCCCTGCGCCAACACGAGGTCGGGTTGGGCAGTGGCAAAGTATTGCTCGAACGACTGCATGAGTCGCGCCGTCAACTCGCCCAGCGATTGGTTGTCGCTCATGACCTGCAGGTCCCGGTCGACGCCGATCTCGAACCACTTCAAAAGCGGCGCGAGCATGTCGCGGTGCTGGCCCGAGCCCAGCACTTCGACGGCCAAGCCCGCGGCGCGCAGCGCGAGTATCACGGGCGCCATTTTGATGACTTCGGGGCGCGTGCCGACGATGCAGGTGATTTTCTTGTTCACGATATAGGCAGGGCGGCGCGCGTTTGGCCGCCGGGGCTCATTCTAATCCGCGCACGCGCCATGCCACCAATTTCCTGAGCAGGCGCGTCGTGTTGCCGCCGACATCCATTTTGCTCGCGCTCTGCTTCAAGTCATAACGCAGGTCGAGCGGGATTTCGCACATTTTCGCGCCGAGATGGTTGAGCTTGAGCAAGAGCTCGACCATGCACGCAAACCCGCGTTCCTCGATCAACCTTGCACCGTAATGAGCGCGGGCCCGTTGCAGCAGCGCGACGCGGTAACCGCGAAAACCGCAAGTGTAGTCGAGCACGCCGGGACACCAGTGCAGCAGTTTGAACAGCGTCGCCGCGCCCAGGCTCAGGACCTGGCGATGCGGCGCGACGCCGGCCACGCGGGCGCCGCGGCGGTAGCGCGACGCGATCACGACGTCGAAGCCGCGGTCGAGGGCCGCGAGCATCTCGGCGAACTGGCGCGGGTGGTGGGTGTCGTCGCAGTCCATGATGAACAGTACGTCGCCGGCGTTGCCGTGTTCGGTGACGTGCGCGATCAGGCAGCGCAGACCTTCGCCGAGCCCCATGTTGACCGGTTTGCCGATGACTTCGACGTTTAGATCCATTTGCCATTCGAGCGCGCGCTCGACCGTGCGGTCCGTGCAGCCGTCGTTGTAGAGCACGATGCGATAGTCGGCGTTAGCATCGGCGAGGACTTCCTTGAAGCGCGGAAACAGCGCCGGTATCGTGGCTTCCTCGTTATAGGCGGGCAACCCGATCCAGAGCGTGCGCCCCGCCGGGTTCGCTGACATCAAATGCCCGTCCGCTGCGCATTGCAGCGCAACTGCTTTAAAATGCCGGCACCGCAGCGAACGCGCGGCGGCGGGCAATATGCGGCGGCGTTGAGTGCCGTTGACAAGATGAATCCGACTCCCTATTCAGCGAAAACCTGGTGGTGGCTGTACGCGGCCGCCGCCTTGAGCTTGTATACGACGCTCTGGCTCCCCTATATCGGCGAGGAAGCGGTTTATACCATTACGTCGCTCGAAATGCGACTCAACCACGATTTCTTCGTGACCACCCTCTACGGCAACAGCTACGGCCGGCCACCGCTGCTTAACTGGCTCATCATTCCGCTCGCCGAAATCCTCGGTTGGGACCGCATGTTGCTGGCATCGCGCCTCGTGACGGCGACCGCGACCGTCATTACGGGCCTCATCGTTGGCTGGCTCACGCTGAATCTTACCCGAAACCGCGCGCTCGCCGCATTCGCCGCAGCGGTTTTCTTGAGCGGCGACGCGCTGTTTTACCGCGGCTGGCTCGCGTATGCCGATTCGCTGATGACGCTCGGCGTGTTCGGCGCGATCGCCTGCCTGTGGGTCGCGGTTTTGCGCAAAGAGGGTGCATTGATATGGCTCGCGGTGCTGCTCGTCAGCGGCGGATTTCTCGCCAAAGTGCAGACCGCATATTTGTTCTATGGCGTGGCGCTGGTCGTGCTTGCCGTCGAGCGCGATGCGCGGCGGTTCCTGCTCGGCGCGCATTCCATCGCCGCGCACGTGGTCGCGATCGCGGCGCTGCTCGCATGGAACGCGTACTTCACGCATGGCACGCAGAGCGCCAGCACCGCGGTCGACATCATGCTCAAGATCAAAAGCGTCGATCCCGGCGATTACCTGCATCAGCTGTGGTCGTTTCCGCCCGAGACCGTATTGCGGTTCGCGCCGGCCAGCGCGATCGCGATTTATTGCTGGTGGCGCACTCGAACCGTGCCGCTGCAAGAGCCCATTGCCGGATTTCCATGGCGCACGCTGCTCGCCATCCTGATGCTCAACTATCTGCCCTACTGGCTGGGGCCGAAAACGCACATCCGCTACATCATGCCGCTGTATCCGCTGGCGGCGCTCGCGCTCGCCGCGGCGATCTGGCAATTCGGCGCGCGGCCGCGCGCGCTGGCCACCCGCTGGTTCGTCGCCGCGGTCGTGCTCCGCTACGCGATCGGCCTGTGGATTTTTCCGTGGTACCAGCAACACTATCGCGGCGACTTCGCGGGCACTGCCGCGCAGATTGCCGCGACGGCGCGCGGCTACCCGTTGTACACGACCGACGTGTCGGCCACCGGCTTGAGCGTCACCGCGCATCTGGATACGTTGCGTTACCCCGAGCCCTATCTGCACTGGCCGCCGGTGCAGTGGAGCGAAGGTTTCGTGTTGAGCTATACGCCGAATCCGGACTTGGGTGAGGTCAGCGCGAGTTATCCGCTCGGCGGCAACACGCTTTATCTGTTGTGCCGCGGCGCCGCATGCCGGACGCCGGGCCCGGCGGCAAAGTAAGCCGATTGCTGCAGTCTGCCGCTCGAAAGCGGTGCGGCGCGCATTTCATATTGCTATCATCTCGTCCATGAAAAAAATCCCTTTCAACGTTCCCGGCGCCGTCGGTGCCGAACTCGCCAATATCGCCGACGCACTGTCGCGCGGCCATCTGTCGGGAGACGGCCATTACACGAAGCGCTGCCATCAATGGCTCGAACAACGCCTGGGCTGCAAGCGCGCGCTGCTCACGCATTCGTGCACCGGCGCGCTCGACATGGCGGCCATCCTGTGCGATCTCGCGCCCGGCGACGAAGTGATCATGCCTTCTTATACGTTCGTCTCGACGGCGAACGCATTCGCGATGCGCGGCGCGGTGCCGGTGTTTATCGACGTGCGTGCAGATACGATCAACATTGACGAGCGCCTGATCGAAGCCGCGATCACGCCGCGCACGCGCGCCATCGCGGTCGTGCATTACGCCGGGCTCGCGTGCGAAATGGACGCGATCATGGCGATCGCGCAGCGCCACAACCTGCTCGTCGTCGAAGATGCCGCGCAGGCGCTGCTCTCCACCTACAAAGGCCGCAACCTGGGCACGATCGGCCATTTCGGCTGCTTCAGTTTTCACGAAACGAAAAATCTCCTGAGCGGCGAAGGCGGCGCGCTGCTCGTCAACGACGAGCGGTTCATCGAGCGCGCCGAGATCGTGCGCGAAAAAGGCACCAACCGCAGCCGTTTTCTGCGCGGCGAGGTCGACAAATACACGTGGGTCGATCTCGGGTCCTCGTATTTGCCAAGCGAACTGATCGCGGCTTTTCTCGACGCGCAGCTTGCGCACGCCGACGAAGTGATCGCGCGGCGGCGCGCGGTATGCGCGCGTTATCGCGCCGGGCTCGCCGAACTCGCGGATTCCGGCGCGCTCGGCATACCCGCTGAACCGCCGGTCGACCGCGTCGCCAACGGGCATATTTTTTACGTGCTGGCGGACGCGCTCGCGACGCGCATGGAACTCGCCGCGCACCTGAAGGCGCACGACGTCCATTCGGTTGCGCATTACGTGCCGCTGCATTCTTCACCGGGCGGGCGCAAGTTCGCGCGGGCGAGCGGGAGCTTCGAGGTGACGGACGCCATCAGCGACCGGTTGCTGCGGCTGCCGCTTTACTTCGGCATTGCGGACGCGCAGGTCGACGCCGTGATCGATGCGGTCAAGCAGTTTTATTCGGCGCGAGCCGCCGCGCGTTAAATCTCAAACGCGGCGCAGATACGCGAGCATGTCGTGCCCGCGGCCGGTGAGCTGCGCCGGCAGGTTCAGCACTTCCGCGACGAGTTTGCCCGCGACATAGCGCCAGCGCGCGACTTCGCCTTTCTCGTGGAATTTCACGCGCGAAGTGGCAATCCTTTCTGTCGCAAAGCCGGCGCGTGTTCCCAGCAAGGCTGTCGAGCGCGGATTGTAGAAACTGATGTGGCCGCCATCGCGGGCGATATCGAAATAGTCCCAGCGCGCCTGCATCGCGCGAACGGTCCAGCTCGCGGTGTTGCCGGTGGAGAGCACGAGTATCCCGCCCGGCTTCAATACGCGATGGCATTCGCGCAGCAGCGGCAGCGGCTCCTTCAGGTGCTCGATCACTTCGAAGAGCGTGATGGCATCGAACGACGCGGCCGGCAGCTTGATATCTGCGAGCAGCCCCGTATGCACGGTGAGCCCCTGCGCGCGCGCGGCGGCGGCAATATTGGCCGCCGGCTCGACGCCTTCCATGCAAAAGCCGAGCCTGGCGCCCGCTTCGAGAAAATTGCCGCGCGAGCAACCGACATCGAGCACGCGCAACGATGACGGAGGTTTGCCGAGCAACCTGCTGATCGTGTCGAGGCGGCGGCGCGCTACCCTGAACCGGCGCGCGGCTTCGTGCGGCGGCGGCTGGTTGAATTCGTGCCGGTCGAATTGCCGCATCGAATCCCAATACGCGGCCTCGCCGATGCGGCTCAACAATTGCCCGCACTCCTCGCAGCGGCGCAGCGGTCCTTCGCGCAGCAAGATACCCGTCGGCGCGAGCGGCGCGCTGCAGCCGACCGGGCACGTGCTGACATACGGTGGCGCGGAATCATCCATGCGAAGTCGCCGCGAGGGCGTCGGTCAGTGCGGCCGAGATTCGCGCCACCGGCAGTTGCTGCAAACAATCGCTGTAGCTCTCGACCTGACGATCGCAGCCTTCGTTGAAACACGGCACGCAAGCGTTCGTGCCCTGGATCAAAGTGACGTTATTGACGCGTTGTGTTCCCAGCCGCCGCCACGGATTGACCGCGCGCGCATAGCCCTGCGGCCACGGTCCCCATTTGACCGGGTCGGTCGCTCCATAGAGAGAAATAACCGGCACGCCGGCGGCTGCCGCCATATGCGTAACCGCCGTGTCTGGTCCGACGTAAGCATGTGCGTGCTGCAGCAGACAGGCCGTCTGGCTCAGCGTCAATTTGCCCGCGAGATTGACTGCGCCGGCGATTTCGCGCGCGATCGCTTCGACATACGAAAGCTCAGCCGTATCGTTGCCGCCCGTCAGCGCGACGCGCAGGCCGCGCGCGTTCAACTGTTGCGCGAGTTCGATCCATGCCTCGCGCCGCCACATCTTGTAATTGAATTTTGGGTACGTGTGCAAAACCACGTACCGCTCGGTCAACGCGAACGGCAAATGGCGGGCGACTTCTGCGTGGTCGGTATCGCTCCATCCGGCAATCACGTCGTAACACGGCTCGACGCCGACGGCGCCCGCGAGTGCCAGATGCATCAACACCGTATGCGTGTTGAGGTTGTCGAACGGCGCCCAGCGCTGCAAGAGCCAGGTTTTCCAGCGATGTTTGGGGTGATCGACGACCAAGCCGGCACGCCAGCGCCCCGCGAGCCAGGCGTACACAGTCGGCCGGTCGCTCGGCACCAGCGACAGCGCGACCGCATAGCGGCGCGCGATTTTTGCGGCTAATGCGAGGTGTTCTCCCAAACGCGGGCGTTCGGCGATCGTCAATACGCGGCGGATGTCGGGGTTGGCGGCAAGCACGCCCTGCGTGCCGGCGAACACGAGCGCATCGATTGCCGCGTCCGGCCACGCGCGCTTCAACGAGCGGATCAGCGGTGTTGCGAGCAGCACGTCGCCGATGCGGCGCGTGACGACGACCAGCACGGTGCGCGGCGGCTTCATAGGACCCATCCCCACCCCGGCCCTCCCCTTGAAGGGGAGGGTGAGATCAGCGCAAGAGACGATTTCATTTTTTTGCGGGTGACACGTACTGATCGACGCCGACCGCGGCGACGCTGCGCTTCGAATCCAGCAAGGCGTCGAGCAGGCGCTGGTTTTCGGCGAGGCGGCCGCGATCGCTTTCGGCGTGCCACAAGTGAAATACGGGCGCGGCGAAGCGCGCGCTTTTGTGTCGCACGCCCGCGTGGATCAAACGAATGACGAGGTCGGAATCTTCCAGTCCCCATCCCGAATAGGTTTCATCGAGTCCGTTCACGCGCAAAAGATCCGCGCGCCATGCCGCGAGATTGCAGGTCTTGACGCCTTCCCAGCGCTGCGGCGCGGATTTTCGGAAGTTGCCGTCGGGCAGGGTGACCAGCGGCAGCCAGCGGTTGATGTCGCGGCGCAGCCATGCCGCAAACCAGTTTGCGCGCGTCCACTCGTGAATCGGAATTCTTTCGCGCAACGCGCGCGCTGTGAATGCCGCGCTCAACAGCGTCCGGTTGGCGGCGACAAACCAGCCGGCCTCGGCGAGGCGCTGATGCTGCGCGACGAAGTAAGGGGCCGGCACGCAGTCGCCGTCGCTGAAAATAATGTAGTCGGCCTGCGTTGCGGCAAGCGCGCGGTTGCGAATCGCGGCTGCGCGAAATCCCTGGTCTTCATGCCATACGTGGTTTACCGGGAAACTTGCGTGCGCCTTGAATTCATCGACGACCTCGCGCGTCGCCGCGGTAGAGCCGTCATCCGCGATCACCAGCTCGAACCCGGCACCGCGCTGCGCCTGATAGCCGGCGAGCACCGCCGTCAACGCGTCCGGGCGGTTGTAGGTCGTGACGATAACAGCTATGCGCATGCGCAAAGGCAATGAGCAATGGGTGATGAGCGATGGGAGAGCGGCAAGCCTACGACCCATTGCCCATTACTCATCACCCATTCCCCGTTTTTCTTGCAGCAGCGCGAGCTTCAGATAGCGGTAGTACGCGCCCTCGGCGTTCGAGACGGCGAGCATGAAACCCTCCCGGCCGTCGAGAAATCCGCGCCGCAGCACGTAGGTGCGCACGAACGTCCACGCGCCGTGCAACACCGCACCGGCAAGCGAGCCGGTTTTTCCGCGCTCGAACTGCATCGCCGCACCGGCGGTCGAGTACGCATTCATCTTGTGCAGGGCGTCGTCGAGATCGACGATCGCTTCGTGCATCAGCGATGCGGACAAGGTGCCGGTCGCGCCGTCGACGATCAGGCGTTCGTGGACGAGATCGGGTGAAAAGCGCGCGGCGCCGCGCCGGAACAGGCGCGTGACGTAATCCGGCCACCAGCCCGAATGGCGCATGAACCGCCCGCAATAGCTCGAGAGCCGCGGCAACCGGAACGCCGCGTGATCGCCCGGAGCCCGGACCGCTTGCTCGATTTCGGCGCGCAATTCGGGCGTGATCCATTCGTCGGCGTCGAGCGACAGTATCCAGTCGCCGGTGGCGAACTCGATTGCACGATTTTTCTGCGGCCCGAAGCCTTGCCAGTCCGCGCTGATTGTCACCTTCGCGTTCAATGAGCGCGCGATGTCGGCGGTATCGTCGGTGCTGGCGCCGTCGAGCACGATGATTTCATCCGCCCATGCCACCGATTCCAGGCAGCGCGCGATGACGCGGCCTTCGTTCCGGGCGATCACAACGACAGTCAGGCTCATGCGGCACGCTCGGCAATTTTTGCGGACGGCGGCAGCCCGGCGAATAACAAGCCGCTCGCCCAGGCGAACAACAGGCCCTCGGTGTAATCCATCAGCCACGAATTGAACAGGCAGCCGATGGCGAATGTGATGACCAGGCCGCGCGCTAGCAACTGTTCGTGCGCAGGCGGCAAATCCCGCGCATCGCGCCATACGCAGTAAAACAGATACAGCATCGCCAGCACGCCGATGCCGCCAAGCTGTACCGCGATGTTCAGATATTCATTGTGCGGGTTGGTCGTCGGCGCCATCGCGGTGCCCGCCACGCGATCGGCGTAGGCCCTGGGAAAACTGCCGGTGCCGGTGCCAAGCAGCGGATGTTCGCGTACGATGCCGAGACTGTTCTGGTAAAAGCCAAGGCGTAATCCGATGGAAGAATCCGTCGCCTGGCCGGGTTGCCAGTTTCTAAACTCGTCGAGCGCGAGCGCGTACCGGTTGTTGCCTGCCGCGGTTCCCAGCATCAGCGCGCTCGCGAGGAGGGCGACGCCGGCGGCCGCCCCCAGCGTGGCGCGCCAGCCCCAGATCGAATGCCCCAGGTAGAGTCCCAGCGCGGCCAGTATTAACTGACCGGTGCGGCCTTGGCTCATAAACGCGACATTGATGACTGTTAGTGCGGCGAGCGTCCACCACCACCGGCGCTGCCGGACAGAGCGCGCGGCGCGCGCAAGCTGCGCGAAGACCAGGGCGCCGAATGCCAACAGTACATTTTCGGTAAGGTAATACTTGAAGACCGCAGGGTTGGGGTGGCCGGGCAGGTCCGGGAAATCGTGCCTGACGACGCCAGTCCAAAGCACATAGGAAAGAATCAGCGTTAATGCAATGGCCGACGCAAATGCGAACCAAGCGTATTGTCGTGCGCGGTCGGTGTTGAACACCGTGACAAATATCGGAACGAAAGCCAAGTCCGAGTACTTAACCAGGTAATTCAGTCCGTCTCCTGGATTGCGCGTGCCGTAAGTCGACCCTGCAATTAGCAGTACGAATAACGCGAGCGCGGCGAGCGCGACTCGATTGCGCGTGATCTGCGCGAATTTATCGCGATAGTCTGCTGAACAGATCCAAAGTATCAGCATTGACCCCAGCAGAATGTAGTTCAGAGGCGGTCCCGAAATCGGCAGCGTGAACCCGAGTGCAATCGCACAAGCGCGTGCGCAGGATTCGGCGCGGGTTGTGAAAGTGGGAAAGCGCATGGCAGGCGGTAAGACCGGCGCCCATTCTACGGGATTCGCGCGGCACCAGCGAATGCGGCGGCGGCCGCGGCGGCGTTTTATTCGCGGCGGTACTCAGGCAGCCAATGCGCGAGGTCGCGGCGCACCTGGTCGTCGTCCGCGTGCGTGTGCTGTCCCAGCCAATCGAGCAATTGCGCAAGCCATTGCCCGTTTTCCTGGCGTGCCTTCGCAATGCGCAACTTCGCATGCGGTGTCGGCAGCGTGTCTTCGTCCGCGGCCAGCAGTTCTTCGTAGAGTTTTTCCCCGGGCCGCAGCCCGGTATACACGAGCTTGATGTCGTCTTCGCCGAATCCCGACAGCCGGATCAGGTCGCGCGCAAGATCCGCGATCAGCACCGGCTCGCCCATGTCGAGCACGAAAATCTCGCCGCCGTTGCCCATCAGGCCGGCCTGCAGCACGAGCTGGGCCGCCTCGGGGATCGACATGAAATAGCGCCGGATTTCCGGATGCGTGATCGTCACCGGTCCGCCCGCCGCGATCTGCTCGCGGAATTTCGGGATCACGCTGCCGGTGCTGCCGAGCACGTTGCCGAAGCGCACCATCACGAAGCGGGTGCCGTCCGTGCGCTGCAGCGACTGGCAGACCATTTCGGCGAGGCGCTTGGTCGCGCCCATCACGCTGGTCGGATTGATCGCCTTGTCGGTCGAAATCAGCACGAATTTTTCGACGCCGCCCTGCGCGGCCGCGGCGGCGACCACGTGCGTGCCGCGAACGTTGTTGAGCACCGCCTGCCAGGAGTTTTCACTTTCCATCAACGGCACATGCTTGTAGGCGGCGGCGTGAAAAATCACCGACGGCCGGTGGCTGCAAATCACGTGTTCGACGCGCGCGCGGTCCTTGACGTCGCCGATCGCGCATACCAGCGGAATCGCCGCATGCAGCCGGCGGAATTCCTGTTCGATGCAATACAGCGCGAACTCGTTGAGTTCAAAGAGGACGAGCGCACGCGGCTTGAATCGCGCGATCTGGCGGCACAGCTCGCTGCCGATCGAGCCGCCCGCGCCGGTGACCATGATCACGCGGTCGTTGATCCACTCTTTGAGGCCCGCGGTGTCGAGCACCACCGGGTCGCGGCCCAACAGGTCGTCGAGCTCGACGTGGCGGATCTGCGAGACCGTGACCTTGCCGCTGACCAGATCGTCATAGGACGGCACCGTCATGACCTGCATGCCCGCATCGGTGCAGATTTTTACGGCGCGGCGCCGCATCGTATGCGACGCCGCCGGCATCGCGATGATCGCGTGCCGGACGCCCAGGCGCTGAACGTGCCGCGGGACATCGCTGATCGCACCGAGTATTTGCACGCCCTGCAATTGACGGCCGGCCTTGGTCGCATCGTCGTCGAACACGGCGGCGGCGCGCCATTGCGGGTTGCGCGCGAGTTCTTTCAGCAATGTGACTGCCGCTTCGTCGCCGCCGACGATGATCACGGGTTCACGTTCGGCCCGGGTTATGGCGCCGAAGCCCTGTTCCTTCCAGACGCGGTACGCAAACCGGCTGCCGCCCATGATCATAACGAGCAGCACGGGGTCGAAAAGCAGCACCGAACGCGGGATCGGGATCTGCAACATCAGAAACAACGCGGGCAGCGCCAATGCCGCGACAATTACCGCCGACACAATGCGTTTCAGGTCCGGCACGCTCGCGTAGCGCCACAGTCCCCGGTACAGACCGAATATCCAGAAAATCGCGGCCTGCAGCGGGACCACCCACAGCAACGACTCCAGCATTATGGTTTCGTAGAGCGGCGGCATTTCCAGATTGAAGCGCAGCCCGAACGCGATGATCCACGTCGCCGCCGCCGCGACGACGTCGTGCAGAAACGCGAGCGCGGTGCGCGGGTTAATAATTTTGAGCATGGCGCGCAAAATATTTTTCCAGCGCCACGGCGAGGCCCGCATAGAGCAATGCGACGACCGCCAGCAATGCCGCCTGCAGAACCGGGTCCTGGCGCATCCCGCCGAGTGCGGCGCCACTGCATGCCAGCATCAACGCATATTCCGCATAGGCCGTCTTGCGGTGTCCCCAGCCGCTTTGCACGAGACGCTGGTAATAATGCTCGCGGTGTGCCTGCCACACCCTGGCGCCGCGCAGCAGGCGCTTGGCGAGCGTCAACGACGCGTCGACGATGAACGGTGAAAATATCACGAGACCGAACCACCATGGCCAGTCGCCGCGTTGCCAGCCGGTGAGGTCGAGTACGGCGGCGAGGCAGCCGAGCGGAATCGCGCCAACGTCGCCCATGAACACGCGCGCCGGCGGAAAATTGAACAACAGAAAACCCAGCGCCGCCGCGGCGACGGACAGAGTGACGGCCGCGAATGAGAAATCGCCGCCCGCGAGCGCCGCAACGCCGTAACCGCCGAACCCGATGACCGCCATGCCGCCGGCCAGTCCGTCCGCGCCATCCATGAAATTGTAGAGATTGATCATCCACGCGGTAGCGAGTGCCGCAATCGCCAGCATCCACCAGTCGTTTCCGCGCAACACGGCGGCGACGGCGAGCACGGCGCTCGCGAGGTGAATCAACAGACGCCAGGCGACGCCGACGCTTTTAAAGTCGTCGAGCAACGAGACGCCGGCCAGCAGAACAAGCGCGATCAACAGCAACGGATCGATCGCCGGGCTTGCGTAGCCCCACGCCGCGGCAATGCCCGCGATTATGCCGACGCCGCCCAGGCGCGGCGTGGGCGTGGCGTGCAGCGAACGCGCGTTCGGCAGATCGAGTGCGAGAGATGCAACGCGGCCGCGCAGCAGCAGCGCGACCAGCGAACCGCTCACGATCAATGCGATCAGGGGCGGCACGACGACGGCATTTAAGATGGAAATCAAGTTCGAATATTGGCGGCGGGCCTTCGATAATACCATTCGGCCGTCGGGCGCAGCCCTTGCGTCAGGGTGTAGCGCGGCTGCCAGCCAAGGTCGCGCCGGATCCTGCCGCTGTCGATTTGCAGCGAGCCGAGCAGGCGCGTCACGGTGCCGGATTTTCCGCATGCGGCGCCGGCGATTTTGAGCAGGGCCGGCGGGACCGCGAACAGGCGCGCCGGTTTGCCGAGTGCGGCGGCGATGCCGCGCGCAAGCCCGGTCGTCGATACGTCATTGTCTGCCACCAGATAGGTTTTGCCCGCGGCGGCGGGATGATCGAGACACAGAACAATCGCGTCGATGAGATTGCCGAGGTAAATCAGGCTGCGTTTATTGGCGATGGACCCGAGGGGCAGGGGCAGGCCGCGGTCGATCGCCCGCATCAAGCGCAGGATGTTGCCTTTGACGCCCGGTCCATAGACGAGGGGCGGTCGCAGCACGACGGTTTCCAGCTTTGCCGCCGCGGCGACTCCGGCCAGCGCCCGTTCGGTTTCCCATTTCGATTGTCCGTACGGATCTTCCGGATGCGGCACGCTTTGTTCGTTGTAAGGCGCGTCGGCGGTCGCCTCACCATTCACCTTGATCGAGCTCAGAAAAACGAAACGCCGCACGCCGTTGTCGGCGGCCGCCTGTGCGAGGCGCCGCGTGGCCTCGACGTTGATCCGCCGGTATTCGGCGAGCGGGTCCGCCGCCGTGTCGTGCATGACATGCGTGCGCGCGGCAAGATGGACGACGCAATCCACGCCCTGCAACGCCGCGCGCCAATCCAGGTCGTCGCCGATATCCGCGTGAACGACCATGTCGCACCCGGCGAGCGCGCCCGCCGGTTCATCCGGTCCGCGGGTAACTACGCGCAGCGCCTTGCCGGCGCCATGCAACGCCGCGCACAGCGCCTGGCCGATGAATCCGGTCGCGCCGGTAACCAGAACGGTTTGCAATTGCCTCGCCGAAGAATTACTTGTGCCAGACCGTGCGATTGACGTAATCGGTGTAGCTCAGAATGATGCGCAGCACTTTGTGCGACACGTTCGGAACCGCGTAATCAGGCGGGATGCGCATCAGGCGCGCTTCTCCCCGCGGTTGGGTCAGCGCCACCGCCAGCGCGGCCAGCACGGGTTCGCGCTTGAGTCCCGTCATGATGACCGCGGCTTCCTCCATCCCCTCGTGGCGCTCGTGCGTGTCGCGAATATTGAGCGCCGGGAAATTCAGGATGGCCGATTCCTCGGTGATCGTTCCGCTGTCGGACAGGACGGCGCGGGCATTGGTCTGGAGCGACAAATATTCCGTGTACGCAAACGGCTTGTGCAATTCCACCAGCGGGTTCGTCTTGACGCCGAGCGCATCCATGCGCTTGCGGGTGCGCGGATGCGTCGAAAAGATGATCCGGTTGCCGTGAGTCTCGGCAATGGCATTCAGCGTGCCGAGCAAATCGCGCAGGCGGGTTTCGTCGTCGACGTTTTCTTCGCGATGCGCGCTGACCACGAAAAATTCGAGCGGTGTCACGCCGAGCCGTTTACAGACACCGGATTGCTTCACCTTCGGCAGGTAATGGTGAATGACTTCGTACATCGGGCTGCCCGTCGTGATGCAGCGATCGGGCGGCAGTCCTTCGCGCAGCAGCAGTTCGCGCGCGCGATTGCTGTAGGGGAGATTGACGTCGCTCAAGTGATCGATGACGCGGCGGTTGATTTCCTCCGGCACGCGCTCGTCGAAGCAGCGGTTGCCGGCCTCCATGTGGAACACCGGGATTTTCCGGCGCTTGGCGGCGAGCGCCGCGATGCAGCTGTTGGTGTCGCCAAGCACGAGAAAGGCGTCGGGCTTCTCCTTCTCCAGCACCGCGTCGATTTTGATCAGCGTGTTGCCTATCGTCTCGGCCGCCGTCGCGCCCGCCGCGCCGAGAAAATGGTCCGGTTTGCGGATATCGAGATCCTTGAAAAAAATCTCGTTGAGCTCGTAATCGTAATTTTGCCCGGTGTGCACGAGCACGTGGCGCGTGTGCCGCTCGAGGCACGGAATCACGCACGCGAGCCGGATGATCTCGGGCCGCGTGCCGACCGTCGTGAGCACTTTAATCTTGTTCATCTAAGATCCTCGTCGACGCGAGCCCGCGGGGACTGGTCGCGCTTTACGGTTTGGGGATTTCTTGCGGCCGGCCGGCCGGGGAGTCATATCGACCGCTTTGGGCGCCGCCGCTTTTTTCAGCTCGCTGATTGCCGACGACAGACGACGTTTCAAGTTGTTGTCGTCAACGTTAAGTTTGCCCCGCTTTGGATGGTCGCCAAAGCGCCTGTTCGGGGACGGGGCGAACCACTCGCTGTCAAACGGAAGCTTGACCCGATTGCCGATATCGAACTTTGTGTCGAGGCTAAGGCCCGCATGAGGATCGCTGCTTTCGATTTTGATCTCGCCAGGATGGCAATTATTCACGTCCACTGAAGTGCCGTACGCGACCGATACAAAGACCTCGGATGAGCCATCCGGCAATTCGTATTCTTCAACGTCGATGACCAAAGCCGGCCGTTCCTTCGGGCCGGGTTGCCGAATCCTGTCCTGCGGGAAACGACATTGCACAATATCGCCGGCTTTGGGCGGGGGGTAATATTTCGTCATTCGGAATCAGAACAAAGATTCCTTTCGAACCGGCTTTCCTCGAGGTTTCGGGACTTGCGAACGAATATCCAGAAGCTGTCCAGCGGTCAGCGGTGGATAGGGCTGCTCGCCATCTCCCGATCCGCCCCGCCCCCCTTTAAGTATTTCATCGCGCAGCCGGGCGACGGCAAAGTGCAGGGTCTGGGTTTCATTGAACCCCAGCGTTTTTGCCACCGCGCTGAACGTCTCGTGGCTCACGGTGGTTACCGTGTCGTCCTTGAATTTTAAAAGGAGCGTCTTACGTTTGGTTGCCGTGGATTTTAACGTCGCAGACATGGGGCTGCTCCTTTGAACGCCATTCTAGAATATATAACCAGTATATATTTTGAACTCTCACAATGCAAGGCCGTCGGCCGCTTGAATAGCTTTTGCCGGGACAAAATCGACAAGCACCCAATCCCGGGATATGCGTGGATGTCTGATTACGGGGATGACGCGCCTCAAATGTGTCGCGGTCAGTGCTTCGAGTTTGCGTGTACTCAGACTATTTCAGCGTAAGTATCAGGATTCGCGGCATCGAAGATCTCCTGGGTCCAGAACAGCGTGATGAGATCGGTCGCGCCGGTGTTGGTGATATTGTGAGTGTGCAGCGTCGGCATGTCCACGTACTGCGGCTGCGCTCCCGACACGCGAAAGTCGACGATGTTGCCGCTGATCAGCCGCCGCACGCGGATCAAAGCTTCGCCCTGGACGACCAGAAAACGCTCGAGCTTGCGGCGGTGGTAGTGATTGCCGCGCGTAATGCCCGGTTTCGTCGTCGACATGAAGCACTGTCCGCCGTGCAGCGATTTCACCGCTTCGAACAGGCTGCCGCGCGCATCGGTGCGCATGTTGAGTTCGACGGGATAGTGCTGCGGAAACAGGTACGAGCGGTAGCTGTTGAAGAGATCGAGGGCGAGCGGCGATTCAAACTCGGGAATCAGCTGCCCGGCATACTGCGCCGCCACCCGCTGCAGCATTGCGAGCGCGGCGGAAACCCGGATCGGCGTCCCGGTCAGCCTTGCATCGCCGCTCCGCTTATCACGGACGATCGCGAAAATTTCCTCCGCGACGCGCTGGGCGTGCAGCAACTCCAACTCGGCGTCTTCAATGATCCGGGGCGTTTCGCCGTGCGCGATCTGATGGCAAAACGTCGCCATTGCCGAATTGTAATGGGGGCGGCCGCCTTCGCCGAATACGTGCGGCATGATCAGGTTCGTGAAGGTGGTGCGCGATGTTGCGGCCCACGCCGCAAGCTTTTCGGCCGCGATGCATTTCGATCGGGCGTAGGCGGTTGGACGCATGTAATGCATCGAGTTCGCGAATATTACGTGCGGCGCGGCGCCGGCGCTCGTGCAGGCGTCTGCCAGGAGGTCGGCCAATCGAATATTGGTCTCGCGGACCAATCGATCTTCGCCGCGATTGGCGCCGGCGAGATGCACGATGGCATCGACGCCGCCCGCGAACGTCCGGAGTTTCGCTGAATCCGCAAAAGTATCGCGGCCGGCGGCGACCACGGTTACGTCGGGCACCGCGTGCAGGAACGCGCGCAGGTGCCATCCCAGAAATCCGTCTGCGCCGGTGATGCCGATGCGGGTCAAGGCGGATTACCGGCCGTACGCCGTCACTTGCTGCTGCGCCGGTGGCGCACCGCGGCGCGTATCTCGGGCAGCGTGCGCAGCAGGCGTTCCACCTCGCGCACGTTCAGGCGGCGGGTATTGTGCGAGGTGTAGTCCTCGATTGCGGCTTCCCCGCGGTCGCCCTCGGTGAAGTATTTGGCGTAGTTCAAATCGCGCGCATCCATCGCGATGCGAAAGTAATCGCCGCGGTCCTGCGCCTGCCGCAGTTCCTCGCGCGTGGCCAGGGTTTCGAAAACCTTTTCGCCGTGACGCATACCGATGGTTTTGACCGGAAGGCGCGAGCCAAAGATTTTTTTCAGGGCCGAAGCGAGGTCCGCCACCGTGCATGCCGGCGCCTTGCGGATGAATATATCGCCCTGCCGCGCGTGCTCGAATGCGTACATCACGAGATCGGTCGCTTCCGGCAGCGGCATGAGGAAGCGCGTCATGCCCGGCTCCGTCACCGTGATCGGCTGCATCTTGAGAATCTGGCCGACGAATAGCGGAATCACCGACCCGCGCGAGTACATCACGTTGCCATAACGCACGCACGCAATCACGGTGCGCCCGGGCCCGCTGCTGCGCGCGGAAGCCTGCGCGACTTTTTCCATCAGCGCCTTGGTGATGCCCATCGCGTTGATCGGGTAGACCGCCTTGTCGGTGCTGAGACAAATGACTTTCGCCACTTTGTGGCTCACTGCGGAATCGATCACGTTGTTGCTGCCGACGACGTTCGTATAGACCGCCTGCATCGGGAAAAAATCGCACGAGGGCACCTGCTTAAGCGC
>CAZEAX010000008.1:0-28531 GCA_964510405.1 uncultured Streptomyces sp.
TATCGCCGGCGGCATCCTCGTGCTGTGCGGTCTGATGCTGCTAAGCGCGCTGACCACAAGCGCTTGCGCCCAGGGCAAAAATGCTACGCAAGCCGACATTGCGGCACTGCTGGCGGAAATCGAGGCGCTCAAGC
Organism: uncultured Streptomyces sp.; assembly: GCA_964510405.1. Lineage (GTDB taxonomy): Bacteria > Pseudomonadota > Gammaproteobacteria > Burkholderiales > SG8-41 > PALSA-1004. The sequence continues at coordinate 135 of CAZEAX010000008.1, forward strand.
GCGTGGTGCCGAGCCAGTCGCACGCGATGATGGACGTCGACTATCATTTTTCGAGTTTGTGGTTTGCAGCGCAAAACGCCAACTGGCCGCTGGCGGACTTCTATCTGAACGAAACGAAGTCGCATCTCAACTGGGCGGTGCGCATACGTCCGGTGCGCAAACTGTCCAACGGCCAGGCGTTCGAGTTGCAACCGATGCTGCAGGGCATAGAAAGTTCTTCGCTCGCCCAGTTGAAGACCGCGATCGACCGGAAAGACCCACGGGCGTTCGAGACGGCGTACCGGCAGGGCATGACGGAATGCCATGCGTGCCACGTGCGCGCGGAAAAACCTTACCTGCGTCCGCATATGCCCGAGGCGCCGGCGGCGCGGATGATAGACATGAAGCCGAATCCGGACTGAGACCGTTCAGGGGGGGGCGTCGGGCTGCGTCGTAGCGGCCGTCCGGCGTTAATTTTTTGCCCGGGCAAGCCGTCAGCGCAGATGCTCGACGACCACGGCAATATCCCCGACCTTTTCCAGTTTCCGGATCGTCTCGAAGGCCTCGTTGGCCGCGTTATCCGAAACGCGTTGCGAATGACGCGCGCAATCCAGGAATTTCTCGCGCAGGTCGTCCCACGTCAATTCGCGGGTTGGCGAGCCCGGCGCCTTGTCGACGCGTATTATGTCGCTGCGGCCGTCGGTGAGGCGCACCTCGACTTCGACAAAGCCCTTGCTGCCCGAGCTGCGCGTCTCGAACAGCGGATCGTCGCCGCGGCATGCCGGGTCCTCGGCCGCGTCGATGCGCGCGTACAGCGCGGCGATCTCCTTGCGCCGAACCGCTTCGTCGGTGAACGTCCACAAGACGCACTTGCCGTCGAGCGCGGCGGCCGCGAGCGGATAGTCGAGGCTGAACTTGCCTTCGAGTCCGGTCGCCGGACGCGGATAGGTGAGCACGTGCATGCCGCCGGGCGGCATCCGGCAGATCACCTTGTCGATCGCAGCCGCATCGAACGCAAGTTTTTTGCGCAGCGCGAGCAGTCCGTCGATGGCGCGGTGCGACGCGTAGCAGCACGGAAATTTTTTGAGCGCGAGGCCAGGCTCGACGATGATGTACGGCTTGCCGAGTCCCCTGACCGTGATGTCGGGACTGGATTCGGCCACGCCGTAGGACGAGAAGAACCCGGCCTTGGCTTCGAGCACATCGGGCGCTGCGGTAAAGCCGGCGGCGGCGAGATTGAATGCAGTGAGCGCGCTGCGCGCGGCGATGCCCGTATGCAACGGTTTCGTCATCGTGCCGAAGTTACGCCTGAGTCCGCTCGACATCGAGGACGCGATGCCGAATGCCTGCTCGATAGTCGCGACATCGATGCGGTGTAGTTTGGCGAGTGCGGCGAGCCCCGAAAAAAGCGCGAGCGTGCCGGTCGCGTGAAAGCCGCGCTGGTAATGGCCGTTGGTCATGCCGATGCCGACGTTGCCGCCGACTTCGATGCCAACTAAATAAGCTTCGATGAAGGTGCGTCCGTCAACGCGCTGGCCGTTGAGGCTGGCGAGCAGCGCGGCGACGATCACGGCGCTCGGATGCGCGGGCATGATGGACAGCACGTCGTCGTAATCCAGCGCGTGCCCGTAGGTGCCGTTGATGAGGGCCGCGGTTTCCGGCGCCGCGGTCATTCCGGTGCCGAGTATCGGCACGGGGCCCGGCGCGTGCGCCGCCGCCAAATACCTGCGCAGAGGTTCCGCGACCTCGGAGCCCGCGCCGGCGATGATCGCCGCAAAAGTGTCGGCGATGGCCTTCTTCGCTTTTTCCGTGCTGTCCGCCGGAAAATCGGCCGTTGACGTGTTGGCGATGAAATTCGCAATGGCCGCGGTGGCGCCCATGGTCCTGCCTTTCGGTGTGATATGCGCGGGTCAGTATGATACCGCGGGCGGGCGGCGAAACACGGAGCGGAAAATTGCGTACAATCGGCGTATCCCATCCGACTGCGTTCCAAACGCGGCGCAATCCCTTTACTTCAGGCACTCATTCAAATGCAGCGCGCAATTCGGGTCTTGGCATTGTTCATCCTCGCGGGCAGTCTCGCGCACGCGCAGACATATCCCGTCAAACCGATCCGCATCGTGATTCCCTATCCGCCCGGCGGCGGCACCGACATCGTGATCCGCGCGGTCAGCGGACGTTTGTCGGAACGGCTCGGCCAGCCGGTGGTCGTCGACAATCGCGGCGGCGCGACCGGCACGATCGGCAGCGAAGCGGTCGCGCACGCGGCGCCGGACGGCTACACGCTGCTCGCGCATACCAACGCGGGCATCACGATCCTGCCGCATCTCAACAAGAAGCTGCCGTACGATCCGATCAAAGACTTCGCGCCGGTGACGCTCGCCGCATCGTCGCCGTATCTTTTCGTCGTGAATCCGAAAGTCGCGGCGACCAGCGTCAGGGAACTCATCGCGCTCGCCAAAGCGCACCCGGGAGAACTCAATTACGCGTCGTCGGGCAACGGCGCGTCGACGCATCTCGCGGGCCTCTTGTTCTGCCAGATGACGGGCGTGAAGATGGTGCATATCCCCTACAAAGGCTCGGGTCCGGCGACCACGGATCTGCTCGGGGGCCAGGTGCAGATGCGGTTCTCGAGCATCCCGCCGGTATTGCAGCACGTGCGGTCGGGCCGACTGCGCGCGCTGGCCGTCACGAGTGCCAAGCGGTTCAGCCTCCTGCCCGAAATTCCGACCGTCGCCGACACCGTGCCCGGATTCGAAGTCTTGTCGTGGTACGGCGTATTTGCGCCGACGGGGACGCCGCCCGCAATTGTCAAAAGGCTGAACGCGGATTTCGCGGCGGCGTTGAATTCACCCGACGTCAGGGCGCTGCTCGCCACCGACGGTTCCGAAGTCGTCGCGTCGTCGCCCGAATACTTCGGCAAGGTGATCCGCGCCGAATACGCGCGCTGGGCGCCGGTGGTCAAGGAGTCGGGCGCGAAGATTGACTAATGCACTTGAGCCGCAGATACACGCAGATGAACGCGGATAAATACCCCTTACGCCAATTTTATCAAGCGAATCTCATCAGCGTTTATCCGCGTTTATCTGCGGCCGATGCTTTTATTTTTAAGGTTCAGGCATGTCCGATAAAGTGATGCCGGTCGACCAGCTATTGCTCGACGTCGCCGAGTACGTCGATAGCTACGTGATAACGAGCGCTGCCGCGCGCGACACGGCGCGCTATTGCCTGATGGACAGTCTCGGCTGCGCGCTCGAAGCGCTCGATCACGCCGATTGCACGAACCTGCTCGGGCCGATCGTGCCGGGCACGACGGTCGAGCACGGCGCGCGCGTTCCCGGCACGCAGTTCGTGCTCGATCCGGTGACGGCGACGTTCAATATCGCGGCGATGGTGCGCTGGCTCGACTTCAGCGACACCTGGATAACCGCGCAGACGTCACATCCCTCGGACGATGTCGGCGCGATCCTTGCGGTCGCGGATTACCTGAGCCGCGTCAACGTCGCGGCGGGCAAGCCGGCGCTGACGGTGGGCGCGGTGCTCGACGCGATGATCAAGGCGCACGAACTGCAGGGCAGCCTCGGCGCGCAAATCCGCTTGAGCGAATCCGGCATCGATCATCCGTTTCTTCCCAAGGTAGCGTGCGCCGCGGTCGTTGCCAAACTGCTCGGCGGCACGCGCGAGCAGATCGTCGCCGCGACGTCGCTCGCGTTTTTCGACGTGAGCCTGTGCGCGCATCGCTTCGGCTCCAACGTCGGGCCGCGCAAGGGTTGGGCATCGGCCGATTCGAGCGGCCAGGGCGTGCGGCTCGCGATGATGGCGGTCAAGGGCGAGCCCGGGTATCCGCAGGTGCTGACCCAGCCGAAGTGGGGCTTCAACAAGTGGTTTCTCGGCGGGCGCGAATTCACGCACGGCGCGCTCGGCACGACGGTGATGGAGGGCGTGCTTTTCAAGATCCTGTGCCCGGTCGTGATTCACGCGCAGTCGGCGATCGAGTGCGCGCTGGAGCTTTATCCCGCCGCGCATGCGCATCTCGATGACATCGCGTCGATCAAGCTCGATGTGCACGTCGAGACGTTCAACAAGATCAACAAGACCGGCACGCTGCGCAACGCCGCCGACCGCGATCATTGCCTGCAGTACGCGGTGGCGGTCGCGCTGTTGCACGGTCGCTTGACGGCGAACGACTACAGCGACGAATTCGCCGCGGACCCGCGCATCGACCGGCTGCGCGCGCTGATGCACGTCGAGGAAAATCCGCGCTACACCGCGTTGTTGCGCGATCGCGCGATCGGCGCCAATCCGAATTCGATCGAGATCCTGTATAAAAACGGCACGCAAAGCGCCCGCGCCGAAGTCGAGTTCCCGGTCGGCCATCCGCGCCGCCGGCAAGAGGGCATCCCGCTGCTCGTGAAGAAATTCGAGAACAACCTTGCGCTCCGGTTCGCGGAACCGCGCCGGTGCGAAATCCTGGTGCTGTGTCTCGACCACGAGCGTCTGGCCGCCACTCCCGTCCATACGTTCACCGATCTGTTCGCGGCCTGAATAAGGCGCCAGCCATGTCTGACATCAACGAAGCACCCGTTCCCGTCGATCAGCCGTGCGCATCGCCGGATCTCAATCCGCACCCGCCTTCATTCGCGGTGCCGAAGGACGCGTGCGACTGCCACGCGCATATCTTCGGCGATCCGGCGCGCTATCCGTACAAGACCGTGCGGCGCTATACGCCGTCGGCGGCGACGGTGGACGATTACCGGCACATGCTGAAAGTGCTGGGGCTCGAGCGCGCGGTGATCGTGCAGACCGGCATTTTCCACGGCAACGATGTCACGTACGATGTGTTGAAGGATTCCGGCGGCCAGTGGCGCGGCATCGCGCTGCTCGACGGCAGCGTCACCGCGCAGGAGATCGTGCGTCTCAACGCCGCCGGTTTTCGCGGCGTGCGGCTCAACCCGCGCAACGTGAAAGCGGACGACCTGAAGGACATGGAAACGATCGCGCAAAAAATCGCGCCATTCGGCTGGCATCTGCAATTCCATCTCGACGCGCGCAATCTGACGACACTCGCGGAGCGGCTGCGCAAGCTGCCGGTTGAAATCGTCGTCGATCATCTGGGGCACATGCCGGTCGACGCCGGCGTCGAGCATCCGGGCTTTCAGGAACTGCTCGCATTGCTGCGCGAAGGCCGCGCGTGGGTGAAACTTTCGTCGCCCAATCGCTTCGGCGACCCGCGACCGCCATATCCGAATGTTGCGCCTTACGCGCGTGCACTCATCGCGGCAGCACCCGAACGCTGCGTGTGGGCGAGCGACTGGCCGCATTCGCGCTTCGCGGGTTTCATGCCCAATGACGGCGACCTGCTCGATCTGCTCGCAGTGTGGGCGCCGGACGCCGCCTTGCGCAAGCGCATACTCGTCGACAACCCGGCGCGGCTGTACGGTTTTCCGGCGTAAGAGAGCGGTTGAACTCCGCACACACCTTATAATCGCGGAACATTAATGCCCGGCGGGCAGCGCAATACAGGAGAGCAACTCAATGCAGTTTGACTGGACCACTCTCGGCGGCAAGTCGCCGGCGGCGCTCGTCAAGGCGCGCACCGTCGCGCATCACGCTTTGCAATGGCCGGCGAAAGCGGCGCGCGCGAATCTCGAAGCGCTGCCCGACGACAGCCATTCGAGCCTGACGTGGGACGCCGGGCGAGGCACGCTGTTTTCGCAATTCCTGCCGGCCGGCGACGCCAGCGTGCGGGTCGGCCTGCGCCTTGCGGGGCTCGCGCTGATCGTGATGCGCGGCAATCTCGTGCTCGACACCTACGAACTCGCGGGCCGGCGCGATTCGATGGTCGGCGTGTGGCTCGATTCCGCGCTGCGCGCGTTCGGGTTGAAAGCGGCGACCGAAGTGATGCTGCCGTATACGATACCGTCGCATCCGGTCGCGCGCGGCTCGGCGTACAGTTTCAGCGGCGAGTTCGATGCGTTCGAAGAACTCGTGCGCTGGTTCGACGCTGCGGCCGACCTGCTGGCGGAAGTAAAGACCGGCTATACGGACGCGCAACCGGGTGCCGTGCTGTGCTGGCCGCATCATTTCGACATCGCGACGGTGGTCGCACTCGATCCGCCGGGCACGGAGAACGCGCGCTCGATCGGCATCGGTGTGTCGCCCGGCGATCACTACTATCCGCAGCCTTATGTTTACGTGAGCCCGTACCCGCAACCGAAAGGCGCAACCTTGCCGCCGCTGGCGCTGGGTCACTGGCACACCGAAGGGTTCGTCGGCGCGGTGGCGATAGCTGAATCGATAGTGGCGCTGGAAGATCGCCGCGCGGGGGTGTTCGCGTTCGTGCGCGCCGCGTACGACGCCTGCCGCGCGCAGCTTGGCGTGAGCGAACCGGAGAACAGCAATGAATGCCCCAGCTAAACCGGCCGCACCCGTCGCGCCGGAACTGCCGTCGCACGGTTACGCGATCACGAAGCCGGTGCGCGGCTCGGACATTCCGATGGACGTAACGTTCGCGCTGACGCGCGACGAAATATACGTGCCGATCGCAGTGCGCAAGCCGCGCGGCGCCGGACCCTTTCCCGCGATCGTGATGGGGCGCGGTGCAGGGCGCGGCGGCGTGCCGCATATCGAAAAGCAGGTCGAGCAGATTGCGCCCATGCAGGACGAGATGATCGCGCGCGGCTATGTCGTGGTTTTTGTCAATTACCGCAACGAGATTCCGCACCTCTACGAAGACACGGCGCGCGCGCAGAACCTCGTCGACGATATGAGCGGCGGCGAAAATCGCACGCTCAAATCGGCGCCGACGCTCGATTCGGACGACCTGATCGCGATACTCAAGTACCTCCAAACGCTTGCCTGCGTGGACAAGCACGCGATCGGCATCGTCGGCGTCAGCCACAGCGGCGAAATGATTCTGAAAATCGCGGCGGAGACGACGTTCGCCGCGGGTGTGGCGATCGAAGGCGCGTCGCACGAGTTCCTGAGCGTCAACACCGGCCCGACGGCGCCGCGCAAAGGCAACGAGATTCAGTACCAGGACATCGAAGTGGTGAGAAAGAATGCGCACAAGGCGCGCGCGATGGAGCGCATCAAGCGCATCAAGACGCCGATCCTGCATATCGGCCGCGATTCGGACCATCTGCAGGGCATCTTTCAGCTCGCGCACGAATGGATGCAGGAAGCCGGCAAAGACACGACGTGGGTGAGCTTCGATCACCCGGTGCACGGCTACCCGTTCATGTACCGCGATGAGCATGGCGCGTACCAACCGGATGCTATCCAGCGGGAAGCGTTCGAGCTCTTCATGGATTACTTCGACCGCCATCTGAAGCGCAAGCGATGAAGTGGCGGCGATAAGTTGGTGCAGGGAGGAGGGATGAAGTTCTACTGCGCCAGGGCATCAGGAAACGCCTACAAAGTCCGCATATTGCTGGCGCTATTGCGCGTGCCGCACGAGACGGTGTGGATCGATTTCGCCAGGCGCGAGCACAAGAGCCCGGAATTTCTGCGCCTGAACCCGCGCGGCGAAGTGCCGGTGATCGAGGACGATGGCGTCGTGGTGTGGGATTCCGGCGCCTGCCTCGTTTACATTGCGCGCAAATACGGCGGCGAAGAGTGGCTGCCGGTGACGCCCGCGGGATTGGCGGAGGTGATGCAGTGGCTGTCGCTCGCGGCGAGCGAGATTCAGTTCGGCCTGCAGTACGCACGGCGCGGGCTTGCGCAGGGGCGCTGGACCGCGGGCACGCTTGAACAAGGCCACGCGATTGCGCGCGTGGGACTCGCCGCGCTCGAGCAGCGGCTGGAGCGCAACGATTGGCTGGCGCTCGGTCGGCCGACAATCGCGGACGTCGCGTGTTTTCCCTATGTTGAAACTGCGTCCGAGTCCGGGATCCCTCTCGACGCCTATCCCAATATCAAGACATGGCTCGACCGCTGCCGGGCCTTGCCCGGCTGGCCTGCGCGGTAAGTTGTGATTTAGTTGCCGCGTTGAACGACTGTGTTAATTAAACGCGACTGACCTGTTATCGGGAGACGCGAACGACCGCTTCCGACCCGAATCGGTCATTCAGACTTCCCGAAAGCGGACGTTCAACGTAGAAGTGAGAAGCGGCCGGAGCGAAGCGTAGGGAACCATAAGCGCAGCTTGTGGCCCTCTCGACTGCCGGGTTAGGGATCAAAAGTCGTGAACTGCGAAGCGGGACTGGAGACGCCATCCCGCATTGCCTGCAGCGATTTATTAGATGGCGTCTAAGTCATGTCCGCTCATTTTGCGCCATGAAGCCATGCTAGTGCTTCGTCTTCCAATGCAAAAATATCCGCGATAAATCCGCGGTTGTTAGCAACAGTGCTGCCAAACTTCTGGCGATCAATCATCTCCGGGCGGGCCACGACTGCGAGGCGCACGACACGGCCTGAAGCCTCTGCCCAGCGATGGATGATGTAGTAGCGCTCGAAAACGCTTGGCGATTCGAAGCCTGTGAATCCGACGGTGACCGCCAAAAGCTTTCTAACTTGCTGCTCACGCGCAAATGCGAGCGCAGACGCCACCAACTCCACCATCTGTGTTAGCGAAACCTGAGCCGTCGGCCGGTATTCAGCGTGGTCGCCCGCAATCTCGAAATATTGTAGTTCGCTCATCGATTTCCTCATGCTATGCCGTCTAACTTGCTATAAGGCGGCAGGCCATGATTGATAACAGTGTCGGGCTCGATAACATGGGATTGTCATATTTTTGTCACGTTAACGGCGATTCTCCACCCGATTTTGGCAAATTTCTAGCCCCGGCGCGAATGACCGCCGCCGAGAGCGGACACTCATTTATTTAAGCGCCGTCTCTACGCCTCCAATCCCTGCGGCCTCGCCAATTGACATCCATTGATTCGCCAACCGCCGTCCGCCTCCCGCTGCATCGGATACAGCGCGATCCATGCGTGTCCCTCCGCGTCGGTCATCCTCACCGGCTGGATGACTTCGCCTTCGACGACTACCGGCTTTTCGAACTGCACGGTCTTTCGTCGGTATACGACGGGATACGCGGAACGAACCATATTGATGAATGCGTCCGGCGTGTTGAACTGCTTGCGGATGCCGGTCGTTGCCAGCGCAAATGCGCGGGGCGCATCGTCGTGCGTGAAGGCATCGAGCTGATCCGTGATTACGGCGCGAATGGCGAGCGCGTCTTGCGGGCTGACTTCCGCCGCGGGCAATGCGGTGGAAGTGCCGAACAGGAGCAGGGCCAGCAGGAATGCTCGGATCATGAATAAGTATAAGTCGCCTGATTGCTCGTGGCCAGATTAGCAGGCTATTGCTGCGGGACGCCCGCTTCCTTGACCACGCGCGCCCATTTTTCCGTTTCGGCGCGGATAAACGCGGCAAACTCCGCGGGCGTCGAGGGCGCGGCATCGACGCCTTGTTCCATGAACCGGCGCTGCACGTCGGGCGCATTCAGCGCGGCATGCAGGTCGGTGTTGAGTTTCGCGAGTATCGGTTTTGGTACCGCCGCAGGCGCGCACAGTCCGTACCACACCGTGACGTCGACCGCGACGCCCGATTCGAGCATCGTCGGCACGTCCGGCAGATGCGAGGTACGCCTGGGCGACGTGACCGCGAGCGCGCGCGTTCTGCCGGATTTTATGACCGACAGTTGCGTGGACATGTTGTCGAACATCGCGGGGATGTGACCGCCGAGCAGGTCGACCAGCGCCGGCGCGCCGCCTTTGTACGGCACGGGCACGACGTTGACGCCGGTCGTCAGCCGGAACAATTCGAGCGTCATGTGCGGCGAACTGCCCGCGCCGGGATGGGCGATGGCGATCTTGCCGTCGTTCACCTTGGCGTAGGCGATGAATTCGCTCACCGATTTTGCCGGCACCGCGGGATTGACGACCAGCACGTTGGGCGTGGTGCCGATCAGGGAGACCGGCGCGAAATCCTTGTAGTGATCGTACGGCAGCTGCTTGTACAGCGACGGGGCGACGCCGTGCGACCAGATGCCGCAGAAGAGCAGTGAGTATCCGTCCGGCGGCGATTTGGCGGCGATATCCGTGGCGATCGTGCCGCCGGCGCCCGCGCGGTTGTCGACGACGAGTTGCTGGCCCCAGATCTCGCTTAACTTGGACGCCACGATGCGCGCGGTGACGTCGACGCCGCCGCCGGGCGCGAAGCCCACCAGCAGGCGGCCGGGCTTGTTCGGATACGGCTGCGCGGTCGCACTACCGGCAGCAAGCAGGGAGAATGTCGTGGCTGCCGCAACCGCAAGGGCTTTCGCAGTGCTCATTTTCCCTCCCTGCATTCACCTGGGTGCATCAATCCGGCGGCGAAAAAATCAGGCGCCGGCGGAATCGTTTCCGCCGCCGGTTCAATCCACCTTCGCGCCGGAGCTCTTGACGACTTTCGCCCACTTCTCGGTTTCGTAGGTGTGGATCTTCCAGAAGTCTTCGGGGGTGCCCGCGATGGGATCGCCGCCGAGTTCGGCAAGCCGCGCCTTCATTTTCGGATCGGCGAGCGCCCGGTTCATTTCGCGGTTGAGTACTTCGATCGCCGCCCGCGGCGTGCCCTTGGGCGCGCCCATGCCGAACCACGCGCTGGCTTCGTAGCCGGGAACGGTTTCGGCGACGGTCGGCACATCGGGCAATTGTGGCGAACGCTTTGCAGTAGTGACGCCCAGCGCGCGCAGCTTGCCCCCCTTGATGAACTCGATCGACGAGGGCATGTTGTCGAACATCACGTGCACCTGCCCGCCGATCAGATCGGGAAATGCGGGGCCGGCGCCTTTGTAAGGCACATGCGTCATCTTGACGCCGGTCATCGACATGAACAATTCACCCGACAGGTGCACCGAAGTGCCGGCGCCGGAGGACGCGAGGATAACCTTGCCGGGATTGGTTTTCGCGTACGCGATGAATTCCGGGATCGACTTGACCGGCAGTGAATTGGTTACTTCCATCACGTTCGGCACCCGCACGATTCCGCCCACCGGCGCCATGTCGCGCAGGAAGTTGAAATTGAGATTGGTGTAGAGCGTCGCGTTGATCGCATTGGCCGGATTGACCAGGAACACGGTGTAGCCGTCGGGCGTCGCCTTGATGGCGAGTTCGGTGCCGATGTTGTTGCCCGCGCCGGGCCGGTTGTCGATCAGCACCTGCTGGCCCACGTGTTCCGAAAGCCACTGTCCCATGATGCGCGCAAGTATGTCGGTGGTGCCGCCGGGCGGGTAGGCCACGATCCAGCGTATCGTGCGCACGGGATAGGCGTCGGCCGCAACCGCATCTTGTATGCCGGCGAACGCACTGCCGAGAGCGATCAACGCAGCAAGCAGGACTTTCATTGTTTCCTCCAAGGGTGAATTTCTTTTCGGCAACGATACCTGCATGACGGGCCGGCGGCAAGCGGCGTGCCGCGTACGATCAACCTGGCGCAAGGTTAGAATAAATGCCGGATTGACGGGAGAGCGGATGCAACGAATATTGAGCGCATTACTGGTTTGCGCGCTGGGCGGGACCGCCGCCTGCGCCGCCGACACTGCAGCGCGGCACCTGCCGCGGCCGGACCACGTCGTCATCGTGTTCGAAGAGAACCGCGCGTACACGCATATCATCGGCAACATGGCGGCGCCGTATATCAACACGCTCGCCAATCGCGGCGCGCTGTTCTCGCGCTCGTTCGGAGTCGCGCATCCGAGCCAGCCCAACTATCTTGCATTTTTTTCGGGATCCACGCAGAACGTCGCCGACAACGCGTGCCCGCACCGTTTTAGCGGACCCAATCTCGCGAGCGCGCTGTTCGCGGCCGGGCTCACGTTCGCAACGTTTTCGGAAGACCTACCCGGGCCCGGATTTGCCGGCTGCCGGCATCTCAATTACGAGCGCAAGCACAATCCGGCGGTGAACTGGCAGGGCGTCAACGTGCCGCCGGCGGCAAACCTGCCGTTCGCGCAGTTTCCCGCCGACTTCGCGCGGCTGCCGACGGTTGCGTTCGTCGTGCCGAACCAGGACAACGACATGCACAACGGCGCCGAGCCGGACACCATCATCCGCGGCGACCAGTGGCTGCGCATGAAACTGGACGCCTACGTGCGGTGGGCGGACACGCACAACAGTCTTTTGGTCGTGACGTGGGACGAGGACGACGATTCCGCCGGGAATCATATTCCGACGATATTCATTGGGCCGATGGTCAGGCAGGGCGTATACGCACAGCGCGTCGATCACTACACCGTGCTGCGCGCGCTGCTCGACCTCTACGGCCTGCCGCCGGTCGGCAACAGCGCGTCCGCTGCGCCACTCGACTACGTGTGGACTGCACCCCCTGCGAAGTCGAAGTAAAACGACAGGCGCGTTTTATTTGGCCTTGCCCTGCGCGACGTCCATGATCATGCGCGTGAGCAGATACAGGCGCGGCTCGATCGAGTCGATGTAGACGTATTCGGCGTCGTTCGAATGCGCGCCGAAACCCTGCAGCCCGAAACGCTCGATGACCGGCGCTTTCGTTTTGAGCGCGGCAAACGCGGCGTCCGTGCCGCCGCCTTCCGCGACGTCGCCGATCACGAGCTGCCGGCCGAGCTCCGAGTAAATCCGCTGCGCGTGCTTGGCCAGCGCCGCATTGGCCGGCGTCAATTCGAGCGGGGGACGCCGGCGCTCGAACGTCATGTGCACCTTGGTGTCGGGGATCAGCTGGTTCTTGATGCGTTCCGCGACTTTTTCCTCGATGCCGTCGTAGTCGGCGACGCGCAGCACGCGCACGTCGGCGGTGGCCGAGGCAATCGCCGGGATCACGTTGCGGTTGGTGCCTGCACTCGCGACCGTCCAGTTCATCTTGAGACCCGTGTTGGGATCGGACAGGTCGCGCGTCTGCAGGATCTGGTGCGCGAGCTCGTAGAGCGCGTTGCGGCCGTTTTGCGGCGCGCTGCCCGCATGCGACGCCTTGCCTTCGATGTCGAGCACGACCGCTGCAATGCCCGCGGTAGTCAGCGACAGCCGGTCGGAATCGACGCGCGAGCCCTCGTGCGAGAACACCGCATCGTGTTCGCCGCCCAACCTGGTCAACAAACTGCGCGAACCCGCCGAGCTGACTTCTTCGTCGGCGTTGATCAGCACCGTGATCAGGCCGTAATCGCGGAAGTTCATCGCTTTCAATATGGCGAGCGCATGCAGGATCACGGCGATACCCTGCTTGTCGTCGGCGATGCCGAGCCCGTACGCGCGGTTGCCGTCGACGCGATACGGCTGCCTGGCGAGCATGCCGCGCAGGTACACCGTGTCCATGTGCGCGATCAACATGATTTTTTTCGTGCCGGTGCCGGTGAAGCGCGCGAGTACCATGCGCCCGATCTGCTTGGGCGTGTCGACCATGCGGTAAATGTCGGCGGGGTCCGGCTCGATGAGTTCGACCGCACCGCCGAGCGCGCGCAGGCGGCCCGCGATCAGATCGCTGATTTTGTCGAGGCCTTCCCGGTCGCCGCTGCCGGACTCGATCGACACCAGGTCCTTCAGCGTGTCGAGCAGCGGCGCTTTTTCCTTCGTCGCCAGCGACATCACGGGCTCGACGGGTGCCGCGGACGCGTTGAGCGCAAAAGCCGCGCAGGCCGCGAGACAGGCCGCGCGTGTCGCGCGGCCGATGAAATTCGCTTTCATGGTATCCCCCATTTGATGTGTTGCTTGTGCGGCTAGAGTACTCGCAGAGCCGGCGCGGTGGCAAGACGTATAATCGGCGTTTTCATGAACGGATTCAGGAAAGCGGCGCATGAGTCACTGGTTCGAATATTTCCCCGGCCACCACATGTGGTCGCAAGGCATGATGTTCGGCATCGAGATGGCGGCGCAGGGCGCGGCGGCGCTCGGCGAAATCGACCAGATCGGGCAGCAGTTGAAGCCGCACGTCGGCGACAACGAGCGCTGGTGGCAGGAATGGACCGCGATGGCGAAGCGCGTCGAGGGCTACGGCGACGAGGCGGCGGGCAACGGCTTCGAGCTGACGGCGGGGAGCTATTACCTGCGGGCGGCGACTTATTATTTCTGCGGCGAGCGCTTCATTGCGCCGTCGGAGCGCAAGTGGGAAACGTATCGCAGTTGCCTGCGCTGCTTCAGTCGCGGCATCGCCGTGCGTTACCCGAACATTGAGCGCGTCGAAGTGCCCTATGAGGGCACGACGCTGCCCGCGTATTTTTACAAGGCCGATGTCGCGGGTCCCGCGCCGACGGTCGTGATGTTCGACGGACTCGACAATGCGAAAGAGCTCTCGGTGCTGTTCGGCGGCGTCGAGATCGGCCGCCGCGGCATCCACACGCTGGCGATCGACGGGCCGGGGCAGGGCGAGGCGCTGCGCCTGCAGGGCGTCCCTAGCCGCTTCGATTACGAAGTGCCCGCGCGCGCCGCATATGAATATCTCGCGCAGCGTCCTGAAGTCGACGCGAAACGCATGGCGGTGATGGGTTTCAGCATGGGCGGCTATTACGCGCCGCGCGCGGCGGCGATGGAGCCGCGTTTTGCCGCGTGCGTCGCCTGGGGCGGACATTGGGATTATCACGAGTCGTGGGTGCGCCGGCGCAAAATCATGGAGGCGGGCGGCACCAAACTGTCGGCGCCGTCGTTCCAGCTGCCGTGGGTGCTCGGCATGCCCGACATGGACGCGTGCATGAAAAAGCTCGAGAACTACCGGTTGGCCGGCGTCGCGGAAAAAATGCGCTGCCCGTTCTACTGCATCCACGGCGAGAACGACAACATCGTGCCGCTCGAATTCGCGCAGCGCCTGTATGATGCCTGCGGTTCGCAGGACAAGACGTTGAAGATACTGACTACACTCGACGGCGGCAGCGACCATTGCCAGGAGGACAACCGCCAGGTCGGCTCCAATCTCGTCGCGGACTGGCTCGCGCAACGTCTGGGCGGGCGGCTTTAGTTAAAGTGGACAATGGACAGTCGATAATGGACAACGTGAAAGCGTGCAGATTGAATAACGTTGTCAATTTTCCATTGTCAATTGTCAATTTGTTGTGTTTTATCGCTGCTGTTTCACTACTCGCGACCTTGGGGTACGCACAGGGAGCTACGTATCCCGACAAGCCGGTGCGGCTGATATTGCCGTACCCGCCCGGCGGCTCGGTGGATTTCACCGGCCGCGAGTTGTCGCAGAAATTGAGCGAGCTGTGGGGCCAGCAGGTTGTGCTCGACAATCGCGGCGGCGCGGGTTCGACGCTCGGCCACGGCCTCGGTGCCAAAGCGGCGCCCGACGGCTATACGCTGTTGCTCGGAACATCGGCGGGTTTGGTGGTGAGCCCGGCGCTCGGCACCAAACTCACTTACGATCCGCTCAAGGATTTTGCGCCGATCGGGCTTGCGGTCTATGCGCCGTTCGCACTGACGCTCTATGCCGGGGTACCGGCGAACACGACGCAGGAATTCATCGATCTTGCGAAAGCGAACCCGGGCAAGATCAATTTCTCGTCGCCGGGCACCGGCACGCCGAATCATCTCGGCGGCGAACTCCTCAAAGCGCTCGCGCATATCGACATCGTGCACGTGCCGTACAAAGGCGGCGGCCCGGCGCTCGTCGATCTGATCAGCGGCCAGGTGCAGATGACGTTTTCCGGCGTGCCGCAGATCCTGCCGCACGTGAAGGCGGGCCGCGTGAAAATCATCGCGATCGGTCATCCGGTGCGCATCAAGTCGCTGCCCGACACGCCGCCGGTTGCCGACGTGCTGCCCGGCTTCAACAATACCTCGTGGTACGGACTGCTCGCACCGGCCGGCACGCCGGTGGCGATCGTCAATCGCATCAACGCCGCGATGAATCAGGTGCTCGCGCAGCCGGAATTCGGCCAGCGCCTGTTGCTGCAGGGCGTCGAGCCCGTCACCAGCACGCCGCAGGGCATGCAGGACATGATACGCAGCGAGTTGGCGCGCTGGCGCAAGGTGATCAAGGACGCGGGTATCACGGTCGAAACGGCGCAATAAAAAACGCGGCCGGAGTTTTAGCGCCGGCCGCGTCTGCGCAAAGTACTTCGTAGTGACCGTCATTCCCGCGAAGGCGGGAATCCAGGAAAACTAAACCGCTCTGGATGCCCTCCTGCGAGGGCATGACGGCAGGACTTAATTCAGCCCCTTTGCGATGCGGTCGATGCCCGCCTGCGCGCACACCGCATCCTTCTCGCCGCCCGGTGCGCCCGAGACGCCGATCGCGCCGATGACTTCATTGCCGGACTTGATCGGCAATGCGCCTGCGAGCGTAGTGATGCGGTCCAAATGCAGCGCGCCTACGCTTTGCGGACTGGCGATTGCGTTTTTGCCGTATTCGTCCGAGGTGCGGCCCGACGTAAGCGAAGTATAAGCTTTGCGCATGCTGTTCTCGATGGTGTGAGGACGCGCGCCGTCGTCGTGCAATACGACCTTCGTGCCGCCGCCGGCGTCGAGGACCGTCACGGTGACCTTGTAGCCTGTCTTGCGGCATTGCTCGAGCGCGGCTACCGCCGCATCGTGCGCGGCCTCGTAGGAGATCGAACGTTGCGTGACGTACGATTGCTGCGCGAGTGCCGCGGCGGGCAGGCAGGCGAGCGCGAATGCAATGGCGATAGAGTTCTTGCTGAACATGGAATCCTCCGTGAGTTGGTAAAACTGGTTTATTGCGGGCTCTTGTATTCGGCCGGCCGCTTAAGGATTCAGAATACAACAAACTGCGCAATGTGGCGCCCGCTGGCAAACGCACGCGAGCAATTCACCGGTAAAATGCGGAAAGTACGGCGAAAACCCTGAGGAGAAGAAGCGCATGCCGCAAGTCGCGATCGCCGACGGCGAAATTCATTACGAAGTCGCCGGCCGGGGCGATCCGCTGATCCTGGTCAGCGGCTTGAACGGCGTGGCACGCTATTGGGAACCGCAGCTCGCCGGGTTTTCCGCGCGCTATCGCGTCATTACCTACGATCAGCGCGGCACAGGCGCGAGCGACCACCGGCAGCGTGAATTCTCGGTCGACCGGATGACGAACGAACTCGTCGCGCTGATGGATGCGCTGAAGATAGCGCGCGCCCACATCGTCGGGCTGTCGACGGGCGGCGCGATCGGCCAGACGCTCGCGATCGAGCATCCCGCGCGCGTTGCGCGCCTCGTGCTGGTCAGCACGTGGACGCACTGCGACCCGTGGTTTCGGCGGCTATTTGAAGCGCGCCGGCGCATGTACGAAGTCGCCGGTCCCGAACTGCACGCGATGTTTCATCCGCTGTTTCTCTATCCGCCCGACTACGTCAACGCGCACGACGCCGAGATCGCGGAAGAGCAGAATCGCGCGCCGACCAAGTCGGCGCCGGTCGCGGCGTCGATCGGGCGCATCGATGCTCTCTTGAAATTCGACCGGCGCGCGGGGCTGCAATGCATCAAGGCGCCGACGTTGATCGTCGCGGGCGACAACGACTACATCACGCCGAGCTATCACGCCGCGGCGCTTGCACAAGCGATACCCGGATCGAAACTCGTTGTTTTCCGCGGCGGCGGTCATTCGCTGTCGAAGACGCGCGCCGCGGAATTCAACCAAACCGTGCTCGACTTTCTGGGCCCAAATTAGCAACTATAGAGATCTCATGAATCGAATCCATTGCTTTATCGCACTTGCATTGGCGTGCAGCACTTCATTCGCCTCCGCGCAGGATTATCCGAACAAGCCGATCCGCTTTGTCGTGCCGTCGTCCGCCGGCGGCGGCAGCGACGTGCTCGCACGCATGTTCGCGCAGAAAATGTCCGAGCACTGGGGCCAGCAGGTCGTCATCGACAACCGTTCGGGTGCGGGCGGCATCATTGGTTCCGAGATTGCGGCGAAAGCGCCGCCGGACGGTTACACGATACTGACGGTCGCGCCCGGTTATTCGTACAACTCGCTGCTCTACGCAAAGCTCCCGTACGACACGCTGAAAGATTTCTCGCGCGTCACCCACCTCGCCAACGCGCCCACGGTGCTCGTCGTGCATACAAGCGTGCCGGCGAAGGCCGTGCCCGAATTGATCGGCATGGCGAAAGCGAAACCGGGCGGCTTGAATTGTGCGACCTCCGGCATCGGCACCAGCGGCTATCTCTCGGTCATCCTGTTCAAGCGCATGGCGGGCATCGATTTGACGCTCGTGCCGTATAAAGGCGCGGGCGATTCGACCACTGCGATTGTTAGCGGTCAGGTGCAGATGCTGTTCACCGCACCCGGCCCCGCGATTCCGCACATCCGCAGCGGCCGGCTGCGCGCGCTTGGCGTCACCAGCAGCAAGCGCGTGACGAGCCTGCCCGACGTGCCGACGATCGCGGAAACATTGCCGGGTTATGCGCTCGAGGGCGCGTACGGCATCCTCGCGCCGCCGAAGACGCCGCGCGCCATCATCGACAAGCTGAATGCGGAATTTCTGCGGGTGCTGCAATTGCCGGACATCCGCGCGAAGCTGGTCGATCTCGGCTTCGAACCGGTCGGCAGCACGCCAGAGCAGTACACCGCGCTGGTTGTCGCCGACATGGCGAACTGGTCCAGGATTTTCAAGGAAATCGGCATCAAGCCGGAATAACGACTTGCCAGAACTGGAGAACCCTTTTGGTCGTCGATTCGCAAGTGCATATCCGGGCCGCCGACACTCCTGAGCGGCCGTGGCCGGCGCGGCAAAAGCCGCAGCGTGCGGAACCGATCGGCGCCGGCGAACTGTTGCGCGAAATGGACAAGGCGGGTGTGCGAATGGCTCGGGTGGAAAACTTGAACGCCAGTACCCTGTGGGCGGCCGCCATTGTGCTGGGGCTTGTTGCGCCCGCAGCGCCCGCACAACAATATCCCAACCGCGCGATCCGCCTCGTCGTTCCATTCGCGCCCGGCGGTTCCACCGACACGCTCGCCCGCATCATGGGACAGCGCATGACCGAGAGCATGGGACAGCCGGTGATCATCGACAACCGCCCGTCGGCGGGCGGCACCACCGGCACCGACCTCGTGGCGAAAGCGCAGCCCGACGGCTATACGCTGACGGTAGGCTCCATCGCGACGATGGCGATGGCCACAGCGATGTACGCGAATCTGCCGTACGATCCGCAGCGGGATTTCGAGCATATCGGTCTGTGGGTGACGTTCCCGTTGGCGCTCGTGGTGCCTGCGGCGTCGCCGATAACAAGTCTGAGGGATCTGATCGAGCGGGCGAAGGCGAGGCCCGGTACGCTGCGCTACGGCTCGCAGGGTATCGGAACATCGGCACATATCTTCGGCGACCTGATGAGCAGCATGGCGGGCATCAAGGTTATCAGCGTGCCTTACCGGGGAGGCGGGCCCGCATTGACGGGAGTGCTCGTCGGCGAGGTCAACTACGCGATGATCGCGGTGTCGACGGCGCTGGCGCAGGTCAACGCCGGCCGACTCCATGCACTCGGCGTGACCAGCGCGAAGCCGACGGCAAGCATGCCGAACGTACCGCCCATTGCCACCGTCGTGCCCGGTTACGAAGGGCTTAATTTCCACGGCCTGCATGCGCCCGCGAAAACCCCGCGCGCGATCGTCGCCAGGTTGCACGACGAAACGACCCGGATTTTGCTGAGCCCGGATGTGCGGGAACGCCTGAACGGGCTTGCGATGGATATTACCGCATCGGGGCCTGCGGAATATCGCGCCTTTATCAAGGCGCAGATCGACCAGTGGACGCCGCTGGTAAAGTCTTCGGGCGCGCGTGCGGACTGAGGTCGACCGGATGGCCAATGGACACCGCGCGCGATCGATTCGATAATCCGGTTGCATACCGGTTTGCAGAAAACTTTCCAACAGGAGGACCCATGTCGAAAAAAATATCCACGATTACGCTGGCGGCGGCTTTGCTGTGCGCCGGCGTTGCGGCGCGCGGTGAAGACACCTTGCCCGCAGGCGCGGGTAAACAACTGGTCGAAGGCGCGTGCGCGGCCTGCCACGAGCTCGACCGCGTGAGCGCGGCCGGCTATACGGAAGAAGAGTGGCGCAACAACATCAACATGATGGTCAACGTCGGCGCGCCGTTGTCCAAAGACCAGATGAATACGGTAATCCAGTACCTGGCGAAAAGTTTTCCGGCGAAGCCCAAGCCCAATGCCGTGATAGTGCCCGGGCCGGTAAAAGTATCCATCGAGGAATGGCTCGTGCCGACACCCGGTTCGCGCCCGCACGATCCGCTCGCAACACCGGACGGCGCGATCTGGTACACGGGGCAGTTTGCCAACCTGCTCGGGCGGATGGATCCGAAGACGCACGAGATCAAGGAATACAAGCTGCCGCCCAACGCCGGGCCGCATGGCCTGATCAACGACAACGACGGCAACATCTGGTACGCGGCGAACTTCGGCAGCCACATCGGCAGGCTCGATCCGAAAACCGGCAAGGTCACGCAGTACCCGATGCCCGATCCAAAAGTGAAGGACGTCCATACGCTCGTGTGGGACCAGAAGGGCATGATGTTCTTCACCGCGCAGAACGCGAACGTGGTGGGGCGCCTGAATCCGCAGACCGGCGAAGTGAAGATCGTCAACTCGCCGACGCCGAAGTCGCGGCCGTACGGGATCGTCATCAATTCGAAAAATATTCCGTACTTCGTCGAGTTCGGCGCGAACAAGATCGCGAGCATCAATTCGGAGACGCTAGAAATAAAAGAGTACGCGCTGCCGCACGCCGATTCGCGTCCGCGCCGCCTCGCGCTCACCAGCGACGACGTGATCTGGTACGCGGATTTCTCGCGCGGCTATCTCGGCCGCTTCGATCCGGCGACCGGCAAGGCGTCCGAGTGGGCGTCACCCGGCGGCCCGCGCTCGCAGCCTTACGGCATCGCGGTGATCAACGACGTCGTCTGGTACAACGAGTCGGGCACCAAGCCGAACACGATGGTGCGCTTCGACCCGAAGACCGAAAAATTCCAGACCTGGGTCATTCCGTCCGGCGGCAACGTCGTGCGCAACGTGAGCGTCACCAAGGACGGCAATCTCGCGCTCGCGTGCAGCGGCGTCAATCGCATCGGGCTGATGAAAATCGATTAAGGAAATAGAGATTCGTCACTCCCGCGCAGACGGGAGTCCAGGAAACGACGATACGTCGAATTAAGATCGTCTGGATTCCCGCCTGCGCGGGAATGACGGCACTCTTGTTGTACCTAGCTCCAGTAAAGCGTCGTCGGATTGTCGACGAGGATTTTGCGGCGCAGCGCCTCGTCCGCGACCGTCAGCGCGAAGAGATCGACCTGCTCGCCGTCGTTCGGCATCTCTTTCACGTTCGGATGCGGATAGTCGGTGCCCCACAGCACGCGGTCGGGCGCCGCGGCGACCAATGCGCGCGCGTACGGCATCGCGTCGTGGTACGGCCTGCCCGTCGACGAGACGCGTTCGCTTCCGCTCACTTTCACCCACACGCGTTCGTCCTTCATCAGGTCGAGCAGCAGCTTGAACGGCTTTTGCTCAAGTCCGTTCTTCGCAACGACGCGGCCCATGTGGTCGATGATGAACACGATATCGAGGCCCAGCAGAAAGTCGCGGTAGGCGGCGATGTCCTGCGCATCGAGATGCACCTGCAGGTGCCAGCCCAGCGGCTTGATGCGCTTGACGACCGCCTCAATCACTTTTAGATCCGGCGCGCCGCCGAGGTGCGCGACGAAATTGAAGCGCGCGCCGCGCACGCCGGCCGCGTGCAGTGTGTTGAGTTCGGCGTCGGTGACATTGTTATCGATCATGCAGACGCCGCGCCACGCGCCGCGCGACCAGTTCAGCGCATCGATGACCGCGGCGTTGTCGGTGCCGTGGCAGCTCGCCTGCACGAGCACCGCGCGCGAGAAACCGAGCTGCTTATGCAGCGCCGCGAGCTGTTCCTTCGGCGCATCGGGCGGCGTATAGCTGCGGTTGGGCGAGTACGGAAATTTCGCGCCGGGTCCGAAGACATGGCAGTGCGCATCGCACGCGCCGGGCGGCGGCACGTACTTCGGTTTGATCGGATTCGGATCGGGGGCGAGGATGGTTTTCATCGGTCAGGGGCCTTTTTCTCCCGCCACCACGTACGACCACAATGCTTCGATGTCGTCGGGCTTCAACTGGCCGCGCCACGGCGGCATCGCGTTCTTGCCGTTCGTGACCGAGTTGATGAAGCGCGCGCGCTGGTCGGCCGGAAATGTTTTGAGGTTGAATAACTCCGGGTTGCTCATGCGTTCGCCGTGACAAGGCGTGCAGTACTCGGAAAAGGTGTCCGCGCCGCGCTTGATCTGTTCCTGTGGAAACGTTTCAGCCGGCGGGCTTTGCGCCGCCGCCGCCGGCGCAATCGCGCACGCCGCGGCAATCATCAATGCGACTCTCATCGTGCTGTGTCCCGGCGCTTCAATCCGGCATCAACGCAAAAGTCCACATCGAGCCGCCGGTCGGCACCGTGCCCTTGGCCATGCGGCGCGCGGAATTGCCGGCCAGCCCCGATGCGATGCTCACGTACTGGCGGCCATTGTGGGTATAGGTCACCGCCGTCGCGTTGATGGAAGAACTGGTCTGGAATTGCCACAACGTCTTGCCGGTGTCTTCATCCAGTGCGATGAATTTTCCGTTCACGTCGCCGGTGAACAACAATCCGCCGCCGGTGGCGAGCATGCCGGCGGAACTCGCGCGCTCGACGAGCGGGATTTCCCATTTTTTCGCGCCCGAAACCGGGTCCATCGCAATGTGATGGCCGACGACTTCGCCCGGTTGAACGGCGTACTCGCGCGTCGTCACTCCCGTCGAGCGCCCGCCGATGCGCTGATTGGCCGGCACCGGCGCAAGTTTGACGATGCGTCCGATCTGCCAGCTGCTGGTATAGATCAAACCGGTATTCGGGTTGAACGCCACCGGCACGGCATTGACGCCGCGTTGCGGGTATATCGTCACTTCCTCGCCCTTGACCATCCTGTCGAGCAGATCGGTCAATACCGGGCGGCCGGTTTTCAGATCGATATGGCTGGCCCAGTTTACCTTCGTGAACGGATGCGCCGCGAGCAGCTTGCCGTTGGTGCGGTCTATCGTGTACATGAAGCCGTTCTTGTTGACCTGAAACAGCACCTTGCGCGGCCGGCCTTCGAACATGATATCGGCCAGCACCGGTTCATCGGTGGCGTCCACGTCATACACATCGTTCGGCGTGTATTGATAATGCCACACGATCTCGCCGGTTTTCGGGCGTATGGCTATCACGCTGCTGGCGTAAAGACTGTCGAGCCCGCCGCGATTGGCTGGATTCCACGGCTCCGCGTTGCCGGTCCCCCAGTAGACGAGGTCGAGTTCCGGATCGTACGCACCGCTGCGCCAGGTGGGCGCGCCGCCGTACTTCCAGGCGTCGCCGTCCCTGGGCCAGGTTTCCGAGCCCGGCTCGCCCGGCGCGGGTATGGTGTAACGGCGCCACAGGTGCTTGCCGGTGTCCGGGTCCCAGCCGTTCAAAAAGCCGCGCGTGGTGAATTCGCCGCCCGCCATGCCGGTGATCAGCACGCCGTTGGCGATGAGCGGCGCGCTGGTGGCGGTGTAGCCTTCCTTGTAATCGGCGAATTGCTGCTTCCAGATCTGTTTGCCGGTTTTCATATCGAGCGCCAGCACGTGGTTGTCGAGCGTGATGCGAAACAGTTTGCCGTTGTAAATCGTCGCGGTGCCGCGGCTGATGACGCCGCAGCAGGCCTGCGCCGCGGCTTCCGGCGGCCATTCGGCTTCCGTGCGCCACAGTTGCTGGCCGGTCGCGACATCGATGGCGAACGTCCATTTGGCGTTGATCACGTACATCACGCCGTTGTAGATCGTGGGCTGCGCGGTTTCGCCAAAGTCGTTCATCAGGCTCATGCTCCATATCGGCACGAGGCGCTTCACGTTCGACTTGTTGATCTCTTTAAGCGGGCTGTAATTTTTCAGGTCATAGCCCATGCCCTGGGTGGTCACGTTCTCGGTGTTCTTGTTTTTGTTGAGCAGGTCGTCGGCGGTCTGCGCGACCGCGAGCGCGCACCACGAACACAACCAGACGGACAGTAGTTTTTTCATCGTTTCCCCCTTGCGGCGCTACGGTTCAATAAAAATTTTGTCGCTCCCGCGTGCTCTTGGCGTGACGTCGAGGCGCAAGTTTACCCGTCTTTACGGATTCTTCACGTGCTTTACCAATTGCCGCGGCCCGACTTCGCCGCCATAGACATTGCCGTGCGCGTCGACCGCCACGCCTTCTGCGGCGCTGGTGCCTTTCAATTCGAGCGGGTCGGGAATGCGGTAGAGCACGGCGCCGTCGCTCAACCGGCCGACGCGAATGCCGCGCAGCCAGCCCGGATGCGGCGCGACGCCGTTGGATTCCGAGTCGGCGACGTAGATCATCTCGTTGCGCAGGTAGACGCCGCTCGGGCGGCCGAACTGTTTCCACTCGGTGAGGAACGTTCCGTTCTGGTCGAGAAACTGGATGCGATGGTTGCCGCGATCGGCTACGAGCAGGCGGCCCTGCGGATCCATCGCGAGGTCGTGCGGCGTGCGGAACTCGCCGGGGCCGGTGCCCAGTTTGCCGAACGACCTGATGAACTTGCCGTCCTTTGTGAATTTTGAAATCCGCGCAACCGTGTCCGGCGTCGCGGTGGGTTGCTGCCCGCTGTGTCCTTCGGCGATGAAGATATCGCCGTTGGGCGCGACGACGATGCTGGTTGGCTCAGTCAGCGCGTCGGGTGGATCGCCGGCTACGCCTGCCTTGCCGATCGTAAGCAGCACTTTGCCTTCCGGACTGAACTTGACGACGGTGTGGCCCCTCGTTGCATCCTGCGGAAACAGTTTGCGTTCGCGATCGTTGACGCTACGCCCGTCGACCACCCACACGTTGCCATCGCGATCGATGTAAATCTTGTGCGGGAAAATGAACATGCCGGCGCCGAAGCTTTTTAGCAGATTGCCCGCCGCATCGAATTTCATCACCGGCGCGAGCTTCGAGCCGGCGCAACTGTCGTACGCGACGGGCGACACGCCTGGCGGCACATCCGGATTTGCGCCGCAGCGGTCGACGACCCACACCGACACGCCGTCGTTGTCGATCGCCACGCCGTTCAACGCGCCCCATTTGCGGTCGCTGACCTTGCCCCACGGCGCAGTGGTTTGATAGGGGTTCGGCAGATCGTTGGTGGGTTGCACGTCGGCGGCGATGGCATCGGCGGCGCACAGCGCGAGCGCCGCGGCGAACAGCGCGTACGATTTTTTCATGCCGCCCTCCCTGGAATTTTGAATTTTTTCAAGGCGCGCCTCCCCTACAACCGCGGAATGTTGGCTTTGTCGATGAGCGCATTCCATTTCGCGATATCGTCGACGAGCACCTTGCGCATGCCGTCGGTCGTCGAGAGATTCTGGCTCACGCCGAGCTCCTGGAAGCGTTGAGATATCAGCGGCGAATTGACGGCCGCGTGAATTTCCCTGTTGAGGCGCTCGACGATCGCCTTGGGCGTTTTCGCGGCAACCGCAATACCGTTCCACGAATTCACTTCGTAACCGCTCAATCCGCTTTCGCTGAGGGTGGGTACATTGGGCAGCATCGGCGAGCGCGTCAGCGAGGTCACCGCGACTGCGCGCAGCGTGTTGGCGCGGATCTGGCCCAACACGGGCGGCAGGAATTCCATCGCAACTTGAATGCTGTTCCCTCTCAGCGCGGTCAGCACGCCGGCGGTGTTGTTGAAAGGCACGGTTGCGGCGTCGAGCGCCGCCATCGATTTCAGGAGTTCCGCCGAGAGATGCTGGGTCGTGCCGATATTGATCGAGCCGATGTTGAACTTGCCGCCCGCGCTTTTCGCCTGCGCGATCAAATCTTTCACCGATTTCACCGGGGAATCCGGACTGACCAGCACGCCGAGGCTGAATGCGCCGATGGTGGAGACCATCGCGAAATCTTTCACGGTGTCGTAAGGCAGTTTCCTGAACATCGCCGCGCTGACGGCGTTCGTGTTGTTCATCAGGTACAGCGTGTAGCCGTCGGGCTCCGACTTGGCGACCGTTTCGGTGGCGACGATGCCGCCCGCACTCGGGCGGTTGTCGATGATGATCTGCTGGTTCATCGCTTCGCTCATCTTCTGCATGACGGCGCGCGACGTGATGTCGCCGACGCCGCCGGGGCCGAACGGTACCAGAAGACGTATCGGCTTGACCGGATAGGTTTGCGCGTAAAGCGGCGCGGCTGCCAGGCATGCGGTAATTACAGTGGCGCTGTATTTGAGCAGTTGCATCTCTCTCCTCCGAGAATAATTTTGTTGTGAGTTTTCCTTTGCGTCCTTCGCGGCAAGGCTTTAGTTGACTTTAATCCCGGCCGCCTTCACCAGCGTCGCATTCGTGCCGATTTCCATTTTTATATAAGCGTCGAATTCCTTCGGCGTCATCAGCATCGGCTCGGCGCCGATTTTCGCCATGCGCTCCTTCAAGTCCGGCGCCTGCAGCGCCTTCACAGTGTTCTGATAAAGCTTGTCGACGATGTCGCGCGGCGTTTTGGCCGGCACCATCATGCCGACCCAGAAGTTGTAATCCGAATTCGGAATGCCGGCCTCGAGCGTGGTCGCCACGTCGGGCAGCGCGGACGAGCGTTTCGTGCTGCCGGCGGCGAGCGCGAGCAGTTTGCCTTCCTTGATGAACTGCAGCACCGAAATCACCGGGCAGAAATAGTAATCGACGCGGCCGGTGAGTATCTCGGTCAGCGCTTCGGGCGTGCCTTTGAACGGCACGTGCACCGCTTCGAATCCCGCGCCGAGGCGGAAGCGCTCGGCGTTCAACTGGGTCGCGCTGCCCGCGCCCGCCGATGCGTACGAAAGCGCGTTGGGCTTCGCTTTCGCCGCCGTCACGAGTTCCTTAACCGAGCGTATGCCTTTCGACGGCGCGATCACCAGCACGTTCGGCAGATTGGCGAGCGGCGTGACGCCGGCGAAATCGCGCAGCGTGTTGTACGGCGTGTCCGGATACGTCGACGGCGTCACGGTGAACGACGACGAGTGCACGAGTATCGTGTAGCCGTCGGGTTCCGCCTTGGCGACGACGCCGACGCCGATCGTGCCGCCGGCGCCCGGCCGGTTCTCGACGACGAAGGTCTGGCCGAGCTGCGACGACAATCGTTCGACGACTACCCGTGCCGTGGTGTCGGTCGCGCTCGCAGCGGTGAAGGGTACCACTACGCGCAGCGATTTGGTCGGCCAGGTCTGGGCCGTACCTTGGGCGAAGACGCTGCCGTGCATGGCGACGAGTATCGCGGCAGCAATGCCGATGTAATGGGTTATGGGCGATGGGCGATGGGTGATGTGTGAAGGGGCAAGAGAGAATTTACCCATTACCCATTGCCCATCACTCATCGCCGGTTTGCTTATTTCCGGGATTTCTAAACATCCCATGATCAACTCCGCGTCCACGCGTCGGCCCGCAAGCGAAACACTTTTTTCGCGGTCTCCGACAAAATCATTTTCCTCTGCGCGTCATTCAATTTCGCGCCGTTGAAAACTTTGAGCGGCTCGGGATCGCCGATCGGGAACGGCGCATCGGAGCCGAGCATCACACGTTCGACGCCGGCTTTCTGCACCAGGTAATCGAGCGAGTCGGTGTCGAACACGCACGAATCGAAATACATCGTCGCGAAACCTTTGCGCGGATCGGCGACTTTGCCGGCCTGCGCCGTGTGGCTGCGCGCGAGGCGGCCGAGCCCGAACGGCAGCGCAGCACCCCCGTGGCACAGCACGAATTTCATGCCCGTGTGTTTCAGTAGGTGACCGGAAAACAAGAGGCGCGACACCGCTATCGTCGAATCGACGAGCCGGCCGATCGCATTGACGAGATCGTAGTCCGCCAGCCGCGGCTCGCCGCAGACGAACATCGGATGCATGACCACCGCGGCGCCGAGTTTCGCCGCGGTTTCCCAGAACGGATCGAGCGACGGATCGTCGAGATTGCCGCCGTGCTCGCCGTGCGGCAGCGTGCCGACCATGACGCCGGCGAACCCGCGTTCCATTGCTTCGCCGAGCACTTCGGCAGCGAGCTTGCCGTCCTGCAGCGGGACGGTGGCGAGCGTGGAAAAGCGGCGCTCGTCGCGAAACTGCTCCCACATGCAATCGTTGAGGTAGCGGCTCCACGCCGCGCCCTGCGCCGCCGGCAGTTCATAACCGAAACTGTCGAGCCAGCCGCCGATCACCTGGTGGTCGATGCCGGTCTTGTCCATCCATGCCTGGCGGCCGGCGAGATCGGAGAGCCCGGGCATGATCGGCCGCGTCGGCTGGGTGCCCGGAAACTGCAGCGTCACGCCCTTGTCGCTCTTCACGAGCTTGACGTCGGGGAATTTCGCGGCGTGGGCGTCGAAACGCTCGCTCATGAGTTTGGGCGTGAAGTGCGCGTGTACGTCGATGACGATGGATTTCATTGATTAGACCATTGATAAGGTGATAAGGTGATTAAGTGATTCGGTGATTAAGTGACTCAATCGCTCAATTGCTCAATCAC
>CAZEAX010000009.1:0-27372 GCA_964510405.1 uncultured Streptomyces sp.
GCCTCGCGGAGGAATTCGGCGCCGATCCTGCAACGCTGACGCGGGTTGCCGCATTGTTCGAGGACGGGCGCGAGCGCGCGCCCGACATATTCGTGCCGGCCGCGGGCTCGCTCGCACCGGCATTGGCGGACCTTGCCGCCGGCGCCGATGCGGAACCGGTCTACGCGGCCCTGGGCGAATGGGCGCTCGACGCCGAGGGCGAGCCGCTCGAGCGCATGCGGCGCGACTGCCTGCGCTTTCAGAATGCGCTGACGCGCAGCGCGCTGCGGCTGTATGCGGACGATGCGGAACGCTGCGCCGAGAGTCTGCTCGCGTTGCAACGCTATACCTTTCTCCAGATCGCGCTCCTGGCCTCGCTCGCCGCGCGCAGCCAGGCGGAGGGCGGCGTCGTGCGCACATTGCCGACGCCCGAATACGCGGCTTTCATGGAAATTTTCCGCACCGCGATCGAAGCCCACCGGCAGGAGGGCAAGCAGCTGGGTTTGCTCGTGCTTCACGTCGCAAAAGTCGAACAGGTGGACCGCCTGCTGGGTTTGCAGAAGGGCGAAGCCTTCATGTTGCGCGTGACGCGCCGCATGCGCGAAGGCGTATTGCGCAAGCAGGACCAGCTCGGCCGCGTGACCCGCGACCAGTTTGCGTGCCTGTTGCCGCGCATCGCGGGAGAGGGGGTCGCGTTACTCGCCGCCAACAAGATAATGGACGTGCTGCAGGCGCCGATTCCGCTCGGCGACCGCACGTTTGACGTGGACGCGGCGATCGGCATCGCGATGTATCCGGATCATGGCGCCGATCAGCAGACGCTCGTGCGCAACGGCAAGCTCGCGGCGAACGCTGCGCGCGGCGGGGCGGAACGCGTTGCAATCTACGATCCGGCGCACGGCGCCATTGAAGAGCGCAACATGCAGTACGAGACGCGGTTGCGTCACGCTCTGGAGCAGGGCGCATTGGCGATCGCGTTCGCGCCGCAGCTCGATGTCGCCAGCGGACGGATCGCCGCGCTCGCGTGCATGCTGCGCTGGACCGACGCGGAGCTGGGCGAGGTGGCGGAGGCGCGCACGATCGAGGCGGCTGAAGCCGCCGGCCTGATCCGCGAGTTGACGTGGTGGACATACAACAACGCGCTGAGGTTGTGCGCGGAGTTGGCGGGCAACGGAATCGACCTGCCCGTCGGGCTCAAAGTGACCGCGAGCGGGCTCGCGCAACCCGATTTCGCGGAATTCGTGGGCCGCGCGCTGCGCACCTGGAAGATCGCCCCCGGGCGGTTGACGATAGAGATCGACGAAACGGCGCTCGCGGGCGCGATCGAGCCGCTGAGGGAAACGCTCGCGAGCCTGCAGGCGCTGGGCGTGCGTCTCGCGATCGACGGATTCGGTACCGCGGCATCTTCGCTTTCCAACCTCTCGCAACTGCCGCTCGACGAGGCGAAAATCGGCGCGGTGTTCGTAAGCGATATGCGGAGAGCGGCGGCGCACGCGAAAATAGTCAAATCGCTCGCGCACCTCGCGCAAGATCTGGGGCTAGGCGCCATTGCCGATGGCGTGGAAGACGCCGCCACCGCAACGGAGCTGGCCAAACTCGGTTGCACGCGCGTTCAGGGCGGCTATGTCGGACGGGCGCTGACCGCGCCGGAAATTCTGCGGTGCGATCTGGCGGGACCGGCGCGGCTTCCGCTCGCACCCGCCGCCTGACCCGGCGCGAGATTGCGCCCGCAGTGCGCGAGTGATCGACCGCCGGCGGCGCGCGCACCAGCGAGCGAACGCATGCTACGATGAACGCCGGTTTGCGCTTCTTTGGGGGATACCTGCATGGTCAAACTCGATTTTTACGATCCGTCGGGCGGCATCGAGGTCACGCAGCCGCACGCGCCGCGGCTCGACAAGCTCGCCGGCAAGCGCATCGGCATCGTCACCAACGAGCAGTGGCAGGCGTTCCGCACGCTGCCGCTCCTGAAAAAGCTGTTCGAGCAGGATTTCCCTGGCATCGAAATGCTGCCGATCGACGCGTTTCCGCAGGGCAATGCGCTGATCGGCGAGGAAGATACCGCGAAGCTCATAAAGAAGAGCGGGGTCGACGCCGTCATCGTCGGCAACGCGGCTTGAGGGTCCTGCGCCACAGCATGCGGCCGTGCAGTCGCTAGAATAGAATCCGCAGGCATCCCGACCGTCACGCTGACGCGGGCGGATTTCGTGGGCGTCATGAAGAACGCGGTGTCGGGGCTGGGTCTCGCGCCCGATGCCGCGATGATTACGTTCCCGATCGACATGTTCCTCCCGGGCAGCGATATCGCCGCGCTCGAAAAGCGCAAGCAGGAGTTCTACGACGCGCTGACGCAATGGAAGCCTGCGTTCGCGCAGGCGGCGCCCGGGGTGAGCCCGCTCGTGAGCGTCGAGGGCGCAACATATGAAGAGGCGCTCGACAAGGCGAACTACCTCCTGATCACGAATTTGTGGGGCGACGGCCTGCCCCTGTGGCCGGCGACGAAAGAACGCGTAGACCGCATCATTCGCGGCGCCGCGCTGCCGCGCGACCACGTGATCGGCAAGTTTCCGCCGCGCGGCGGCATCACGACGGTTGAAACCTGCGCGATCGCGCTCGCGATGGCAGGCGGGCGGCCCGAGTACCTGCCGGTGCTCGTCGCTGCAGTCGAGGCCTTTCTCGATCCCGAGTCGAACGCCGAGCAACTTCAGGCGGCGTCCGGCAGCGCGTATCCGGTCGTGATCGTCAACGGCCCCATCGCGAAGCAAATCCGCCTGAACTCGGGTTTTGGCTGTTTGGGTCCCGATCCGCAGCGTCCCGCAGGCGCCAGCATCGGGCGGGCGCTGCGCCTGATCCAGCAGAACGTCGGCGGCGCGCTGCCCGGTATCGGCGCGATGGCGAACTATGGCGGCATGCGTTACACCAACGCGGTGTTTGCCGAGGACGAAGAAAACTTGCCCCGGGGCTGGCTGCCGCACGCGACGGAACGCCACGGTTTCGCGCAAGATTCGAATTCGATCTCGCTCGTGTTCGCGAACGGCGCCATCAACATCCGCCGGCGCGGCGCGAAAAAGGAAACGCCCGAAGAAGATACGCTGCAGGGCATGCACCGCATGGCGGACTTCATGCGCACGCCCAACCTCACCAACCTGACGGGTTACGAGAAAGGCACGCCGGGCGTCATCATGATCCCGGGCGTGGTCGCGCAGACGATGGCGCGCCTGGGGTGGACCAAAAGATCGATGCGCGAATTTTTTTTCGAGCATTCGAAGATTCCGCTCGCCGACTTGCGGCGCAACGGCGGGCCCGCGTGGATAGAAATCGACGCGAATCCGCGCGTGCGCGAAAGTATCGAGCACGACCCGTGGCCGATCACGCTGAAGCCCGACAACTTCGTCATCATCGTCGCCGGCGGCGGCCATCCGACCAACAGCTTCTGGCTGCAGGGTTACAGCCCGCGCGTGATCGGGCGCGAAGTCCGCGTGCCCGAATCGTTCGACCAGTTGCTCGTTGAGGCCGATCGCGATCTCGGTTGCGGCTCGGATGCGTGCATGATCTGAGTTGCAAGCGGGAAAAAGTTTTTTGAGCAATTCCTTTTATGGAGAGATTGAGTGAACAAGAACAGACGATGCCGCGCCGTTATGGCCATCGCCGCGGCACTCGCGATGAATGCAGGTTCAGGTGTCGCCAGTGCGGCCGACCCCGATGCTGCGAAATCGAAAGAGCGGGCCGTGAGCCGCGCAGTCATCGAGCGCGGCCGCTATCTGGTGACCGTCGGCAATTGCAACGATTGCCATACCGCGAACTTTCCGCCGCGCGACGGCAAAGTGCCCGAATCGGAGTGGCTCCTGGGCGGCGGCGCGCTCGGCTTGCGCGGCCCGTGGGGAACGACGTATGCATCCAACCTGCGGCTGACCGCGTCGCGCGTAACCGCAGCGGAATGGGTCAAGCTGCTGAAGACGCTCAAGACGCGGCCGCCGATGCCGTGGTTCAATTTGAATCAGTGGAACGCAGCGGACTCGAAGGCGCTGTATCACTACATCAAACAGCTGGGTCCCGCGGGAGAATCCGCGAAAGCGGCGTTGCCGCCCGGTCAGGAACCGTCGCCGCCGTTCGTGCAGTGGCCGATGCCGCCGAAATAGTTTCCGCGCTGTCCGGCGGCGGTCAGTCCGCCTTTGCGCCCGAGATTTTCACGAGCTTCGCGTATTTCTCGAAGTCTTCCGTCAGGATAGCGGCAAATTCGGCCGGCGTGTTGCCGACGGGCAGCGCGCCACCGTCTTCGAGCGACTGGCGGATTTCCGCGGTGTGCAACGCTTTCACGATCTCGCGGTTGAGCAGCGCGACCACCGGCGCGGGCGTGCCCGCCGTCGTCAGATAGCCGTGCCATAAAGTGGTATTGAACCCCGGGTAATACGAGGCGATCGTCGGCACGCCGGGCAAGGTGGGGAGTTGTTTGAGGCTCGTCACGGCGATCGCGCGCATGCGGCCGCTCTTGACGTAAGGCATCGCCGAAAAAACCGTCGTGACGCCCATCTCGACTTCGCCAGACAGCAGCGCCGTCATCATCGGTCCCGCGCCCTTGTACGGGATATGCACGTTATTGAGTCCGGCGACCATGTTGAACAGCACACCGGTCAGCTGGTTGGTCGAACCCGTGCCGCTCGAGCCGTAATTGAGGCCGCCGCGCTTCTTGGCGAGTGCGACGAGTTCCGGCAGCGTCTTCGCCGGTACCGACGGGTGCACGGAAATCACGAGCGGGAAGCTCGCGACCTGCGAGATCGGCGCGAAATCCTTCAGCGTGTAATTGACTTTCGGATTCAACGAAGGATTCACCACCAGCGAGTTGGTGCAGTACAGAATCGTGTAGCCATCGGGCGCCGCATGCGCGACGGTTTCGGCGCCGACGACCCCGCCACCGCCGCCGCGGTTGTCGACGACGACGCTCTGGCCCAGCCACTCGGTCAGGCGCTGCGCGTACATGCGCCCCAGAATGTCGTTGGCGCCGCCGGGTGCGGCGGCCACGATGATGCGGATGGCTTTTTGCGGATAAGATTGCGCGTATGAAGGGATCCCGGCTGTCAGAGCGGCAAGCGTCACTGCGGTGATCAAATTGCGGCGATTCAGCATGCTCAAGCTCTTTCCCGGGACGGCAAGCGACGCTCTGTTTTGATGCGGCCCGATTCGTGTGTGCACCATGAACCGGCGCTTTGCCGTGATGCGACGCGGAGCAACGCGCGATGAAAATGATAAAGCAGGATGCGTACCATTCAATCCAATATGTTACGCTTAATCGTTCGCCGCTTCGCCGCACTGGTTCGCAAAATACCCGGAGGTCCCGCATGACTTTTTCCATCGTCGCCCGCTGTCCGCGCAGCGGGCAGTTCGGCATCGGCATCGCCAGTTATTCGCTCGCGATCGGCAGGTATTGCGACGGCGCCGTGCGCGCGAACACCGGAGTCGCGCTGACGCTCGGCAATCCGCTGCCGCGCAACAACTATCTCGCGCTCAATCTGCTCGCGCAGGGCCGCACTGCCACGCAGGCGCTGACCGAACTCGTCGCGAACGATGCCGACAACGCGTACCGCCAGATCGCGATCGTCGATCGTGAAAACACGGCGGTCGCGCACACGGGTGCCAGCTTGCGAAAATGGGCCGGGCATCGAATCGGCAGCGGATACGTCGTGTTTGGAGACTCACTCGCGGGCGAGGCGGTGCTCGACGCGATGGCGGCAGGATTCGAGAAGGCGCCGGAGGCGGGGCTCGACGAACAACTGCTGGCGGCGCTGGAAGCCGGCCGTGCCGCAGGCGGGATCAATGGCGCCAAAGGCCGTTTGCCCGAGCGCTCGGCGGCGATGGTGTTGTGGGGCAACCGCACCTATAACGAAGTCGACCTGCGCGTCGACCTGCACGAGCATGCGGTCGAGGACTTGCGCCGCATCTACGTCGATTACAAGCCGTCGATCGCGTACTACGAACAACGCGCGCGCAGCCCGCGCAACGCGATACCTGCGATGGAGTTTGCCGACATGCTGAAGAAGCAGCAGCAGAAGGAGGTCACGTGACTTATTCCATCATCGCGCGCTGCCCGCGCACCGGCCGCTTCGGCGTCGGCTCGACGACCTTCTCGATGGCGTGCGGCCGCCGCAACGAAAGCGTGCGTCCCAACATCGGCGTGAGCAAGTCGCAGGCATTTTATCTCCGCTACGTAGATCCACTCGCGCTGAACATGCTTGCGCAGGGCTATACGCCGCAGCACATCGTGCGCGTGCTCGCCGCCGACGATCCGGATTTCGATTACCGCCAGTTCGGCATCATCGACCGCGAGAACAACGTCGTCGCGCACACCGGGCCGGGTTGCAACCAGTGGGCCGGCCACACGGTGGGTCCGTACTACGCCGCGTACGGCAACGGACTCGCGGGTCCGCAGACGGTGGCGGGCATCATCTCCGGATTTCTCAAGCAGCCCGACGCGCCGCTCGAAGACCGGTTGATGATGGCGCTCGAGGGGGGGCGCGATGCCGGCGGCCAGATGTCGAAGGGCGTTCCGCGGCCCGAGCGTTCGGCGTGGATAAGAGTCGTCGACCGGCTCGATTTCCCCGAGATCGACGTGCGTGTGGATTTGCACGACAAGACCGTCGCCGAACTGCGCCGCATACTCGAGGAATTCAAGCGCTACCGCGATTACTATGTCGCACGCTGCGCGAATCCGCGCGCGGCGATGCCCGAGGAAGAATTCGTCGCAGGACTGAAAGCCCGGGCGGCGTAATCTGATTCGCGGGCCGGCAGGTCAGCCCGACCTGGCCACGCGCTTGGGCGTCAATGCGCGTATGAGTTCGGCGACGTTGTCAAGGCGCTCGAGTCCCGCGATCATCTCGACGGTTTCCGCGACCTGCGAATTCGAGAGTATGCCTGCCGCGCATTGCGCGTACTTTGTTTTCACGTCGTCCCACGCCACCGGGTCCTCGGGCCAGCCGCGCGAATAGGGCGCCGCTTTCGTCAGCACCCGCCCATCCTTCATTTTCACGGTGATGCGCGACTCGCCCCAGTTGATGCCGTTCTCGCCCCATTGCCCTCGATGATGTTTTAGATCGGCAGGCAGCTCGATTTTGATTCTCGGCATCAGCGCGCGCACGTCGGCCGCCGCGATGCGCCGAGGTTCGTACTGGGCGAGCAGCACCTGGCGGTCGATCAACGCGACGGCGAGCGTGTAAGGCAGGCAGAATTTCGCGCGATGCTCGTCGGACGGCTCCGGGTAGGGCGCGATCGCGACGCATTGCGGCGTCAGTTCTGCAATGAGTTCCACGACATCCGACGGATCTATCGAATGTTCCTTTGCCAGCGCGATCACGCCGTCGACAGTCGAACTCGGCGCGGTCGATCCCGGATGCATGCGCACCATCGTCGTGTTGCGCGCGACTTCGAGCTCGCCGCCGAGATTTTCCACCATCAGATGCAGCCGGTACTTGCCGATGCCGCTGAACGTGTCGGCGAGGCCGAAGCGCTGATGGCCTTCGCCACCGCCGCCGTCCGCACCTTCGATGATGTCGGGGTCGACGCTGAAACCTTCCTGCGCGAGTAATGCCGCAAAGATGCCGGATCGCACGCCGTGGCCGACGTGGAAAGCCTTGCCCATCGTGCCGACGTTCTTGCGCACGCCGCCGCCGGACGACGCCATGATGCCCATCGCCATGCGGGTTTGCAGTACGTCGAGCCCGAGCAGCCGGCACGCGGCCACCGTCACGCCCTGGCCGCCGACGATACCGATCGGATGCCAGCCGTTGTCGATCAGCGCCGGGCGAAGGCCTTTGGCAATGCGTGACGTGATTTCGAAGCCGAGCGCGAACGCTTCGAGCATTGCGCGCCCCGAGGCGCCCGCTTCCTCGGCGATCGCCAGGCAGCCCGGCACCAGCAACACGCTCGCATGACCGACACCGCGCGTGTTGTCATCGTACTCGAGCGCATGCGCGGCAACGCCGTTGACGAAGCCGGCGAGCGGTGCCGACGTTTTTTCGCCGTCCACGAACAGCGTCGCGGCGGGCTTGCCGCCCATGCGCTG
Source organism: uncultured Streptomyces sp. (assembly GCA_964510405.1). Lineage (GTDB taxonomy): Bacteria > Pseudomonadota > Gammaproteobacteria > Burkholderiales > SG8-41 > PALSA-1004. Next base: position 8,033 of record CAZEAX010000009.1, read on the forward strand.
CGCGACGCGCAGCGCGCTCGTCCCCGACGCATGCCGTGCGCCCGGCAGCATGACCGCGATGGTGTCGAGGAATTTGAGCCTGGCCGATGCGGCGACTTCATTCGTGAGTATGGAAGGCCCGCTCTCGATCGCGAACCGTGCGAGTTGTTCGGTAACGCTCATTTTTGAGGGGACTCCTTCGTTGCCTGCGGTTTCACCATGCCCAGTTCGGTGAAAATCTCGCGGAAGAGCTTGCCCTGCTGCTCGACGTACTGGCGCGCCGCAATTCCGGTCGTGAAGTTGGGCGTCCAGAAATTGCGCGCAAGGTCCTTTTGCCATTCTTCCGTCTCGACGGCGGCGGCGAGCGCGATTTCCCAGAACTCAACCTGCGCGCGCGCCATGCCCTGCGGTCCGATCACGCTGCGCCACGTCGTGAATATGCCGTCGATGCCCTGCTCGCGCAGCGTCGGCGCGTTCGCCATCGCGCCGCCGAGCCGCTGCGGCGCCGTCACGCCGATCACGCGGATGCGTCTCGCCGCGAGTTGCGGCGGATAGTTGGCGACGGTTCCCGCGGCGAGATCGACCTCGCCGGCGAGCGCCGCTATCATCGCGTCGCCCGCGGATTTGTAAACGACGAAGCGCACGTCGGGTATGCGCACGCCGGCGGCTTTCAGGCCGACCACCGCGCCGATGTGCGCGCCGCCGCCGAGCGCGGGCCCGACGCCGATCGACAGTGCGCCGGGATCCTTGCGCAGCCGCTCGACGACATCGCGCATCGACTTCAACGGCGATTCCGCGCGCACGATGAGCGCGGTGTAATCGTCGAAGAGCAGCGCGATGGTCGTCACGTTCTGATAGCCGATCGCATGCGCGCCGAGGATCGGATTGGACGCGAGGTTGGGGCCGCCCAGTGCGATCGCGTGGCCGTCGTTCCCGCGGTCCTGCATGTATTCCCACGCGAGACCCTGGCCGGCGCCGGGCTTGTTGAGCACGACGACCGGTGTGGGCACGAGCTTGTGCTGATCGAATATGCGCTGCAAGAGGCGCGCGGTAAGGTCGAGGCTGCCGCCGGGCGTCGCGCCGACGACGAGCGCGATGGGCCGCGCGGGTTGCCACGGTTGCGCGCACGCGTAGTGCGACACCAGGCAGATCGCAATAGCAGCGAGTGCGCGCGCTAAAGCTTCAAATGCGCGTGTATGAATGGCAGTCATCCGGGATTCCAGTCGAGGGGCCGAGACTAGCACGGAAAAGTTCGGCGCTGCATGCTACGATGGCGGCCGGGTACACCGGAGGAGATGACGCATGTTGCAACATGATATGTATTGCCGCGGAGAGCCGGCATGAGCGAACCGACTTTCAAGAAACTCGCCGAAGACGATTTGAATCCCGAACAGCTCAAGGTTTACCGCGAATTGATGGCCGGCCCGCGCGGCGGCGTGCGCGGTCCGTTCAACGCGCTGTTGAGAAGCCCGGTGCTCGCCGACCGCGTGCAGAAGCTCGGCGAGTTCCTGCGCTTCGAGAGCTCGATCCCGGCGCGGCTCAACGAATTCGCGATCCTGATCACCGCGCGGCAATGGAACGCGCAGTACGAATGGTTCGCGCATTATCCGCACGCGATGAAAGGCGGCCTGAAACCGGCAATCGCGGCCGACGTCGCGCAGGGCAAACGGCCGGCCAACATGCAGGAAGACGAAACAATCGTGTACGATTTCTGCACGGAGTTGCACAAAGACAAAGTCGTCAGCGACAAGACGCTGCAGGCGGCGTTCGCCAAGTTCGGCGAGCGCGGCGTGATCGACCTGATCGGCGTGACCGGCTATTACACGCTGGTGTCGATGATACTCAACGTCGACAGGCAGCCGCTGCCCGCAGGCACGCCGCCGCCGCTTCCCGTGTTGAAGTAATCGCCGCACCTGACGGGTTCCATGTTTGTTCGACTGTGCTGCGGTATTGCATGCGTCGCGGTGATTTGCGCGCAGGCAGCGCAGCCCGCCGCATATCCGGTAAAACCCGTGAGGATGATAGTTCCATTCGCGGCGGCCGGCGGGTCCGACATCATGGCGCGAAGTCTCGCGCAGAGCATGACGGCGGCCACGGGGCAGCAGTTCGTCGTCGAGAACCGTCCCGGCGCCAACGCGCTGATCGGTACCGAAGCGGTGGCGAAAGCTGCGCCCGACGGCTACACGCTGCTCTTGACGACCAATATTTTTACGATCAATCCGTGGCTTTATCCGAACGTGCCGTTCAACGTCGAGCGCGATTTCGCGCCGATTACGCTCGCCGGTTCGACGCCGAACCTGCTCGTCGTGCATCCGTCGATCCCGGTGAAGACCGTGAAGGAACTCGTCGCCCTCGCACGCGCGAGGCCGGGTCAACTCACGATCGCGGCCGCCGGGCTCGGCACGCCTTCGCATCTCGCGGCCGAACTGCTGAAGCAATCGGCGCGCATCGACTTGCTGGTCATCCAATACAAGGGCACCGGCTCGACGCTCAACGATTTGATCGGCGGCCAGGTCGCGTTGTCGTTCGGCACGCTCGCGGGGCTTGCCCCGTTCGTCAAGAGCGGACGCGTGCGCGCGCTCGCGGTGAGCGGCACGCGGCGGACGACGACGTTCCCCGCAGTGCCCACCGCGGCGGAGACGCTGCCGGGTTTCGACGTGCTCACGTGGTATGGTTTGTTTGCGCCTGTGGGCACGCCGCGCGAAGTCGTCGTGCGGCTGCACGGCGAAATCGTCAAAGCGCTGGCAACCGCGGAGATGAAACAGCGGCTTGCGGCGCAAGGCTTCGACGCGGACGGCAATACGCCGGAACAGTTCACCGAAGTGATACGCCGCGATCTCGCGCGCTGGCAGAAAGTGATAGCCGGGGCGAAAATCCGCGTCGAATGACGCCGGCGGGGTAAAAGCCGCCAAACCGGGGGCTCGCCGCGCCGGCATGATCTGCATCAAATCCCGTCATGGCAATCCGCTCGATACTGTAGCCGGTAGAGGGTGATTGTTTTCCGCGTCGCGCCCGGTTGCATCCGGAACACGCGGTTTTTAACAGGAGACGCATCATGTTCAAGCACATTCTGTTTCCGACCGACGGCTCGCCGCATTCCGGCGCCGCACTGACCAAGGCCGCCATGCTCGCCAAGCTGCTCGGGTCGAAATTGACGGCAATGCACGTTACGGGCGCGTATCACCCCGTTTACGAGAGCGAGGGCTTTTTGATGCCCGAGATGAAAATGCTGCGCAAGCGTTTTGACGAGGAAGAGACGGCGCGCGCGACCAAGATCCTCGACGAAGTCAAAAAGCTCGCGGGTGGAATCGGCGCGGCCTGCGATTCGGTGATCGTAACGAGCGACGTGCCGTACCGCGCGATCATCGAGCAGGCCGGCAAGTCCGGTTGCGACATGATCGTGATGGCGTCGCACGGCCGGAAAGGGCTGGACGCCGTGTTGATGGGCAGCGTAACGCAGCAGGTGCTGACGCACAGCAAGGTGCCCGTGCTCGTCTGCCGTTAGTTGGTACGATACTGATCTGATGCCGGTGGATTTGCCAGGATTCTGTGCGTTGCGCTAGCATCGCTCATGATCCGGCTTGCGCGCGCGGTTGCTCATCTATCGCTCTTCGCGAGTTGCCTCGCGTGCGCGCAGGCGCCGCCGCCTGACGGCTATCCCTCGAAGCCGATTCGCCTGATTGTCCCTTATCCGCCGGGTGGACTGGACGCGAGCAGTGAGCAGGGCTCCCGCTTGCGGGATGCGACTGTCCGCGAGCCGGCCGTAGCCACCGTGTTGATCGCGCAGGCAACAGTTGCAATCGAACACTATCCAAGTCGCCCGATTCGCCTGATTGTTCCTTATCCGCCAGGTGGCCCCACGGACCTGATCGCGCGCGCCGTCAACGAGCGTCTCGCGCAGCGCCTGGGCCAGCAGGTGGTGATAGACAACCGCGGCGGTGCTGCAACGGTGATCGGCGCCGAACTTGCCGCGCGCGCGCCGGCCGACGGCTATACGCTGTTGGTCGCCACCATCACGACCCTCGCGGTCAATCCCGCGTTGAACCCCAGGCTGCCGTATGATCCGGAACGCGATTTCGCGCCGGTGTCCATGCTCGCCGCTCAGCCTTATCTGCTTGCATCGACCGCGTCGCTGCCCGTCACGTCGGTGGCGCAGCTCATCGCTTATGCGAAAGCCAATCCGGGCAAGCTGAGTTTCGCGTCCGCGGGCGTGGGTGCGGGAGCGCATCTCGCGGGCGAGTTGTTCAAGTACATGGCAAAGATCGACGTCGTGCACGTTCCTTACAAGGGCACCGGTCCCGCGGTCACCGATCTCATCGGCGGCCATGTCGCGTACCAGTTTGCGGGCGTCTCCGTGCTGATGCCGTTTGCGGCGACGGGAAAGCTGCGCACGCTTGCGGTATCGACGGCCAAACGTTCGCCGATGGTGCCGGAAGTGCCGACGATTGCCGAAAGCGGACTTGCCGGCTACGAGACGAGTTCGTGGAATTCGCTGGTGGCGCCGCGCGGCACGCCGCGGGCCATGATCGAACGGCTCAATGCGGACATCGTTGCCGTGCTCAATTCGCCGGAGATACGCGAGCGCTTCAGGCAGCAGGGCGTCGATGCGGATCCGGGAACGCCCGCGCAGCTTGCCGCGCACATCAAGGCGGAGCGGGCGCGCTTCGCCAGGCTCATCGCCGCGATCGGGTTGAAAATCGATTGAGCGGATTGCCCCCGGCTTACTTCACCGCAAACACCCACACCACGCCGCCCTGCGGCACCACGACTTTGGTTTTCAATGAGTCGTTGAGGCGACCCGTCATTTTCTGCGCGTCCACGCCCCAGCCCGATTGCACGGCGATGTACTGCACGCCATCGACCATGTACGAACTCGGCACGCCGGTGATGCCGGAATTGGTTTTGAATTCCCACAGCAGTTTGCCGGTCTTCGCATCGAGCGCGCGGAACTTGCGGTCGGCGGAACCGCCGCCGAAGACAAGTCCGCCGCCGGTGGTCAGCAGCGGCCCCCAGTTGGGAAGCATGTCGGGGAAATTGTAGGTCCAGACGAGTTTGCCGGTATCCATGTCCCAGGCCTGCACTTCGCCGATGTGATCGGCGCCTTCGCGCGGGAACACACGCGTTTTCGAGGCATCGGTGCCAACGTAACGCTTGCCCGCGGCATACGGCGCGATCTTCGCTTCGCCGGCCATCGTCGTGCAGAGATTTTGTTGCAGCGGCACGTAGAGCAGACGCGTTTTCGGGTTGTAGGCTTCGGGCGGCCAATCCTTGCCGCCCCAATGCGACGGGCAGATCGTGACTTCCTTGCCGATCTTCAGCATCTTGTCCATGTTGTAGATCGGACGGCCCGTTGTCGGCTCGAGGCCGATGATCACGTCGTGTTTGACGAACGGTTTGCCCTCGACAAAATCGATGCTGTCGGCCTTGCGCTCGAGCAACCACAAATAGCCGTCGCGGCCCGCATGCACGAGGCCCTTGAAGTTGCGGCCGTTGCGCTTGACGTCGATCAGCACCGGCGCCGAGACCTCGTCCCAGTCCCAGTTATCGTTCCAGTGATACTGGTGGCTGCCCTTGATCTTGCCGGTGTCCGGATCGATCGCAACGACCGAGGTCGCATGTTTGTTGTCGCCGGTGTGCGCGTCGGCGGGCCACGGGCCTGCGTTGCCGGTGCCCCAATACGCAAGATTGAGTTCCGGATCGTAATTGGCGGTGATCCACACCGAAACGCCGCCGGTTTTCCAGGTATCGCCGGGCCAGGTTTCATTGCCGGGTTCACCGGGGCCGGGAATCATGTGCGTGCGCCAGACTTCCTTGCCGGTCTCGGCGTCGAGTGCGGCGACGTAGCCGCGAATGCCGAATTCACCGCCCGAACTGCCGACCATCACTTTGCCCTTCGCGATTAGCGGCGCGAGCGTGAAATAGTAGGAGTTCTTGTATTCATCGACCTTGGTGTCCCACACGACTTTGCCGGTGCTTGCATCGAGCGCCACCACATGCGCGTCCATGGTGGCGAGATAAACGCGGTCGCCGTAGAGCGCGACGCCGCGATTGGTCGGATGCGGATGCTGCACGTCGTCGGCGAATTCGCGCTTGTATTGCCAGATCTGGTCGCCGGTTTTCGCGTTCAACGCCAGCACCTGGTTCTGCGGCGTGGAAATGAACATGATGCCGTTGTTGACGATCGGCGGCGCCTGATGGCCTTCGACCTGCCCGGTCGAATAACTCCACACCGGCACCAGTCTTTTGACGTTCCTGGTATTGATCTTGTCGAGCGGGCTGTAACCGAATCCGTTGTAGGTGCCGCGATACATGAGCCAGTTCTGCGGCTCGGGTTTCAGCAAACGTTCGTTGGTCACCGCATCGTAGGCGGCAGCCTGTTGTGCAAATGCGAAGCCGACTGCGCACAGCATCCATTTCAAAACATTTTTATTGTTCATGACACTCCTCCCCTGTTGAATCACATTCGGGCCATCAGTTTGAAGTCGCTCCCACGCGCCCGGTAAATACACCGGCCACAATCAACTGACCATCGACGATCTTGAGCGGCAGCGCAGCCAGACGCCGCGGCGCCGGTCCGCCGATGACCCTGGCGCCGTCGGCCGGATCGAATTCGGAATCGTGACACGGACATTTGTACGCCTGCTTCTCCGGCGTCCACGCAAAACCGTCGCAGCCCGTGTGCGTGCACACCGCCGAATACGCGACGACACCCTGCGCCGCACGCGTGGTGGTGTCGCCCTGCAAACGCGTCGGATCCAGACGCACGAGCAGAATCTGATTCAGGCGCGAACCGTCGCGCACCGTGCCGCTCGCCGCATCCTGCGGCATGGCCGTAACAGGCGGCCCGCCCACGGGCAATGCATCCGGCTTGACGGGTTTGCCTTTCTGGTCGCCGTCGGCATACACCAGGCGGTCTCCCTCTTGCGGACGTGCGTCGCGCGGATCGGCGGATTGCGCGCGCGCGCGGACTGGCAGCAGCATGCCGAGGCCGGTGCCGAGGGCCGCCTGCAATACGCTGCGCCGATCGCTGCTCATGATTGAAACTCCCCCTTGATTATCGCGGTCCCGATTGCTGTTTTTTGCCGGGTGCGGCGCAAGCGCGCGTGGAAAAATTTACTCCCAATCGGCGGCGTTGGCCAGCGTTTCGGACACGACGCGGTCAGGCCTAATCGACTTTCGCGCCCGATTCCCTGACGATCGCACCCCATTTGGCGATCTCGCGCTTGAGAAACTCCGCCAGCTCCGCGGAAGTCGAGCCGACGGGCTGAATGGTCTCGAAGGCAAGACGCTCGCGCACGTCGGGAAGCTTCACGATGCGCGCGACTTCCGCCTGCATCCTGTCGATGATGGGTTTGGGCGTGCGCGCGGGGGCGAACAGCGCGTACCAGGCGGGGGCCTCATATCCCGGCAAGCCGGACTCCGCGATAGTCGGCAAATTGGGCACAGTCGCCACGCGCTGCGCGGTCGTCACTGCGAGTGCGACGAGACGGCCGGACCGCACGTACGGCAACGACGTCGCCGCGCCGAACGTGAGCTGCACCTGGCCCGCAATCAGGTCGACGACTACGCCGCCGCCGCCTTTGTACGGGATGTGCACCATGTCGACGCGCGCCATTTTTTTGAAGAGCTCGCCGGCGAGGTGCTGCGACGAGCCGCTGCCCGCCGAGCCGTAGTTGAGCGCACCGGGGCGGGCTTTGGCAAGCGCGATGAGTTCTTTGACCGTGCGCGCCGGCAGCGACGGATGGATGACGAGGATGTTGGGGACTTCGACCAGTTGCGTGATCGGCGCGAAATCCGCGACCGCATCGTAAGTCAGCTTCGGATAGAGCGTTACGTTGATCGCATGGCTCGGGCTCGTCAGCAATATCGTATAGCCGTCGGGCGCGGCATTCGCGACGACTTCGGTGCCGATAGTACCGCCGGCGCCGACGCGCGGCTCGACAATGACTTGCTGGCCCCACGCTTCCGTCAGCTTGGGCGCGATCAGGCGCGCGATGATGTCCGGCGTGCCGCCCGGCGCGCCGAACGGCAGCACGAGGCGTATTGGTTTGGCTGGATACTGCTGCGCGCAGGCGCCGCCTGCAGCGGCGGCGCTCGATGCCACGGCAATAACGGCAGCAATTTTTTTTACGCGCATAACGATGGCGGCTGCACGTTGATTTCCCCCGACGTGACAAACTGATACACGTTTTCGCCAAGTATACTGCGGCGGTTTTGACATGTAACGGTGCGCGCTTACACGTTGCCCGCAGAATTCGCGCGCGTGATCAAGACGGACGTCGTCAAATGGGGCAAGGTCGCGCGCGATTCCGGCGCCAAAGCCGATTAGAGCATCGGTCGCGCGATGGCGGTCCGGACGGCCATCGTTAAAATCTCAAAAATTCCCTAAAGTCCGGCCGTCCGCGGTCGTTAATTGGATTAACTTCAGGACTCCGGTCGGGGTGGATGCTCAAGCCAAGGATACGACGACCTGGATGCTGCCTACGAAATCTGCTGTTGTGCGCGCCCCTTAACTGCGGGTGTACCTGATGCGGACAGGCGGCGACCACCCTGGAACCGATGTTTGAGGGTTGCCTCGACCGGAGAGCTGAAGCGAATTCAAAAGGGCGCGGCGCGAGCTGCGCCCTTTGCTTTTGCGCCGCGATTCAATCCTGTTTCGCGCCGGAAATCTTCACGACGCGCGCCCACTTCGGCAATTCGGTGCGCAGGAGTTTCGCGAATTCCTCCGGCGAATTGCCGACCGGCTCGATGCCCTGATTTAGCAGGCGTTCGCGCGTTGCAGGATTCTGGAGCCCCTTGACCGCCGCTTGGTTGAGCTTCACGACGATATCGCGCGGCGTTTTCGCCGGCGCGACGAGGCCGAACCACGTGCTCACGTCGAAGCCGGGCAGCGCGCTTTCGGCGATCGTCGGCACGTCGGGCAGGATCGCGGACCGCTTGAGCCCCGATTGCCCGAGCGCGCGCAGCTTGCCCGCCTTCACGAGCGGCGTCGAAGTCAGCAGACTGTCGAACATGAAATCGAGTTGACCGCCCAGGAGATCGATCATCGCCGGACCCGCGCCTTTGTACGGGACGTGCACGAGATCGATGCCGGCCATGCTCTTCAACAACTCGACGCCCAAGTGGGTGACCGAGCCCGCGCCGGCGGAGCCGAAGCGCAGCTGGCCGGGCTTCGCTTTCGCGAGCGCGATGAATTCCGGCACTGTCTTCGCTGCAACAGCCGGATGCACGACGAGCACGTACGAAACCGCGGTCGCAGTGGTGACCGGCGCGAAATCCTTCAGCGTGTCGTAGGGGATTTTCGGATAGATGTTCGGCGTGATGCAAAGCGTGGCGGCGCTCGCCATCAGCAACGTGTAGCCGTCGGGCGTCGATTTCGCGACGTAATCCGTGCCTATCGTGCCGCTCGCGCCGGTGCGGTTGTCGACGACCACCGACTGGCCGAGTGCTTCGGTGAGCTTTTGCGCGACCAGCCGCGCGGAGAAGTCGATCGGCCCGCCGGGCGACGAGCCGACGATCATGCGAATCGGTTTGGTCGGATAAGTCTGCGCGAGCGCGGGCGCCACCAATACCGCCGCCAACACCATCGCCTGCTTCAACTGCGTGAATGCGCGCCTGCTCATGCTTTGACGGTCGCGTGCTCGTCCAGGAATTTCTGCATTTCCCCGACGCAGCGATCGGGTATCAGCAGATTGATGCCGTGCCCGTAGCCTTCGAACATGACGAGTTTCGCGTTGGGCAGCCGCGCTTTCATCTCGTTCATCTGTTCTTTTTTGGCGAGCGGGCTGTTCTCGCCGAACATGATAAGTATCGGCATCTTGATTTCCGTGATGCGCTTGGTCATGTCGCCGCCGGCGGCCATCAGGTGATGCTCGATCGCGACGTGTTTCGCGACCTTGTCCATTTCGCTGATCACCCATTCCTGCATCGCCTTCGGCGCCTTGGCGAGATCTAGCCGGTAGCCGAGCGTCTTGCGGCACCAGCCGCCGACGCCGAGTTTTTCGATTGCCGTCGCGTGATCGACTTCGCCGACGTTGTAGGTTTCCATCACCGCGCCGGGCAGCTTGAACGGCGTGTTGACGAGCACGAGCGAGTTGAGGCGCTCGGGATGCGTGAGCGCCGCGACGATGCCGAGGATGCCGCCGGAGGATTCGCCGACCCAGTGCGCGCGCTGGATGCCGAGCTTGTCCATGAGGCCGAGCGCATCGCCGACCAGCTGGTCCGCGCCGTAGGGCGCGCCGGCCGCCGGCACGGTGGTGCCGCCGCAGCCGCGCGAGTTGAAGCACAGCACGCGGTAATGGCGCGCGAGGCCCGGCACCCAGCCGCGCCAGAAATTCATGTTGCGGCAGTAGCCGTGGTGAAACAGGATGGTCTCCGGCTCGCCGTCCGCCCAGGGGTCGGTGAAGTCGGAAACTTCGAATTCGATGTCGATGTCGCCGACGCGCATTTTTTGCAAGGGGATGTTCGCGGTCATGTCAGTGGATCCGTTTTCATGTGGAAATGCGGGAGCGGCACATTATACTGATACTCGTGGTGCTTTATTTCGGCGGGGGTGGCGATGAAATCGAATTACAAGACGGCATTGATAGTCGGCGCGGGCGACGGATTGAGCGCGTCGGTTGCGCGCACATTCGCGCGCGACGGTGGCATGCGCATCGCGCTGGCGGCGCGCAATCCCGGCAAGCTCGCGGCGCTCGCGAAGGAACTCGACGCCGGCGCGCTCGCCTGCGATGCGGCGGAACCCGCGCAAGTCAAAGAGATGTTCGCGCGCGCGGACGAATTTTTCGGCGCGCCAGCCGACGTCGTCGTCTACAACCCGAGCTTCCGCGTGCGCGGCTCGATTGTCGACATCGATCCGGCCGAAGTCGCCAAGGCGCTGTCGATCACTGCGTATGGCGGTTTCCACGTCGCGCAACAGGCGGCGCGGCGCATGGTAGCGCGCGGTAGCGGCGCGATACTCTTCACCGGCGCATCCGCAAGCGTCAAAGGCTATCCGCTGTCGGCGTCCTTTGCGATGGGAAAATTCGCGTTGCGCGGGCTCGCGCAAAGCATCGCGCGCGAATTGGCACCCAAAGGTGTGCACGTCGCGCATTTTATAATCGACGGCGGCATCCGCAGCGCGGCGCGCGCCGTACCGGCGGATGCGCCCGATTCGCTGCTCGATCCGGATGCGATCGCGCAGAATTATCTCAACGTGCTCAAGCAGGACCGCAGCGCGTGGACGTGGGAGCTCGAATTGCGGCCGTGGGTTGAGAAGTTTTAGCGCTAAAGCTTATGGCCGCAGATAAACGCAGATAAACGCGGATGGGAAGTCCGAGCCTCCTTCCCCTTGAAGGGGAGGAAGACTTTCTTGACCTATCTGCGTTTATCTGCGGCTCAATAACGTCTTGAGCGTTCAGTCGACTTTTGCGCCCGTCAAAGCAATCAGCTTCGCGTATTTGTCCGAGTCTGATTTCAATCGCACGGCGAACTGCTCGGGCGTCATGAAGAGCGTTTCGAACGCGACGGCGTCGTAACGCGTCATCACATCCGGCTGATCGAGCGCTTTCTTGATTTCGGCGCTTAACCGGTCGACGACAGGCTTGGGCGTGCCCGCCGGCACGAAAGCGGCGACCCATGCAGTGAACTCATAACCGGGAACGCCCGCTTCCGCAATCGTCGGGATATCGGGGAGCTGTTTCATCCGCGCTTCCGAAGTCACCGCCAGCACGCGGATGCGGTTGCCCGTCAGATGCGGCCTCACGATCGGCATGCTGGCGACCATCGCCTGCAGTTCGCCGGCCGCGACGCCGATGCCGGCGGCATCGCCGCCTTTGTAGGGGACGTGCGTCATTCTGGTTCCCGTCATCACGTTGAAATGCGCCATCGTCAGATGCAGGAAGCTGCCGCTGCCGGACGAGCCGTACAGAATCTGGTTGGGCTTCGCCTTGGCGAGTGCAATCAGATCTTTCACCGATTTCACGGGCAGCGACGGGTGCACGATCAGGATGCCCGTCTGCACCGTGAGCGGTGTGATGCCGATGAAATCGTTGAGCGCGTCGAACGGCAGGTTCTTGTAGAGGTGCGCGTTCGAGATATGGCTCGCCGACGTCACCATCACGGTGTATCCATCGGGCGCGCTTTTTGCGACGTAGGCCGCACCGATGGTGCCCGACGCGCCGGCGCGGTTCTCGATTACTACCGGCTGGCCGATCGATTCGGCGACTTTCTGGAACACGATGCGGCCTGCAGCGTCGTTGGAGCCGCCCGGCCACGGAATCACGACGCGGATGAGTTTGGACGGATAGGCCTGCGCACCTGCATCGTGCATCACGGGCATTGCGGCAAGCAGCAGGATGACGCGAAGACCGGGCGATAACACCGGTTTCCCTTTCATGCTCAATCCACCGTCGCGCCGGAGCGCTTCACGACGTCGGCCCACTTCGCGATTTCGCTTTTGATGTAAGCGGCCAGTTGCTCGGGCGTCGAGCCGATCGGGGTGATGCCGTCGGCGACCATCTGCGCGCCAAGTTCGGCCTTCACCAACTGCGCGCATTCTGAATATAGACGCTTGATGACGGCCGGCGGCGTGCCGCGCGGCGCCAGCAGCGCGTACCATACCCCGGAGTCATAGCCGGGAACGCCGGCTTCCGCGATCGTCGGCACTTCCGGCATGGCGCGCGAGCGTTGCGCGGTGCTGGCGGCGAGCACGCGCAGGCGGCCGGTTTTGAAATGACCGACGCCGGTGCCGTAGCTGATGAACTGCGCCTGCACCTGGCCCGCGAGCAGGTCGGTGATCGCAGCGCCCGCGCTTTTGTACGGCACGTGCACGAGATCGATCTTTGCCATCGATTTCAGCAATTCCATCGACAGGTGCAGGCCGCTGCCGTTGCCGGTCGACGAATAGGTGAGGCCGCCGGGTTTGTCGCGCGCCAGCTTGAGGAATTCGGCGAGCGTGGTCGCCGGCACGCTGCGATTCAACGACAGAAAATAAGGCGCCGAGCCAAGCAGCGTGATGGGCGCCAGATCCTTGACGGGATCGTAAGGGATTTTCTTATACAGGCTCGGATTGATCGCGAGCTGGCCCGTCAGCGCGAGTCCCAGCGTGTAACCGTCGGCCGGCGCATGCGCGACGATTTCCATCGCGATATTGCCGTTGGCGCCGCCGCGGTTGTCGGCGATGAATTGCACGCCGGTGCGCTCCGACATGAAATGAGCGAGCGGCCGCGCGACGACGTCGCTGCCGCCGCCGGGGCCGTACGGCAGGACGAGTCGCACCGGTTTTTCCGGATAGCCGGCAGCTGCTGCATGGACCGCAAGCGCTGCAAACGCCGTCGTTGCAATGAGTCGTTTCATACGATGCCGTTCTTCGAATTATGTCGCCAACGCATCGAATGCCCGCCGCAGCGACTGCGCGGCGTCCGCCACCTGTTTCTGCATGCCGCCGAGCGTTGCGCGATCGTTCTTGTTCTGCACGCGCCCGGCTTCCAGCATGCGCTCAACTTCTTTCACCTGCGGCCCGCCGATACCGCGGCGGCCGTATACCATGTATTCGGCGCTGATCACTTCCTTGAAGTCCGCCTCGGTCAGCGGCAATGGTGTTTGCGTGCCGGCTGCATAGATGCGCGCAGCTTCGGCATAAGGTATCTCCTGCAGCTTGAGCCCTTTGCCGCGGCCGTAATCCGTCAATTGCGACGCGAAATGATGGCCGATGCGGAACGGCACGTTCGCCCGCTGCAAAAGCGCGTCCGCGATTTCGGTCGTCGTCGAGTAATCCGCGCGCACTTCGGCGAGCGCGCGTTCCTTGTTGACGACGAGACCGTTGACGACCTGCGTCAACAAGTTCAAGACCAGCAGCGGGCGGGTGCATGGCACGGGGTCGTACAGGCGGTAATCGAACATGCCGATGCGCGTATTGTGCGAAAGCAGCAACACCGCATGCATGTCGGCGAGCATCAGACTCGCTTGTGCACGCAGTTGTTCGAGCGCCGCCGGATTGCGCTTCTGCGGCATGATGCTGCTGACACCGGTCAGTTCGCCGGAACCGAGCACGAACCACGGCACGGCTTCGGCGTACTGCGCGTGAATGTCCTGCGCGAACTGGCCGATCTGCACGGCGGCGATTGAGAGCGCCGCGGCGACTTCGAGCGCGCTGTCGACGGGCGCGAGATGATTTGCGTCGTAGGCGTTTTCGAGCAACCCGTCGAATCCAAGCAGCGTGCCCAGGTGATTGCGATCGAGCGGAAAGCTCGATGTGGCGAGCGCCGCCGAGCCGAGCGGATTGAGATTGACGCGACGATAGACTTCGCAGAGTCGCGCCGTCTCGCGGGCAAGCATGGCCGCGAGCGCGAGCAGGTAGTGTGCGTACGTCGTCGGCTGCGCCTGCACGCCGTGCGTGTAGGCGGGTATGATCGTTTCCGTGTGCTGTGCCGCGTTCGCCAGCAGCGCGTCGCGCGCGGCGATCAGGGCGGCGATTTCCTTCAGCAACCCGTCGCGCAGATTCATGCGCGCGATCGTCGACGCGATGTCCTGGCGGCTGCGTCCCGTATGCAGGCGCGAAGCCTCGGGACCGGCGGCGGCGATCAGGCGCGGCTCGTAATCGAGATAATCGGCCGAACGGCGCGTGGTGCCGTTGCGCTCGTCTGCAATGATTTTGGCGACACCGCGTGCAATCGTGCGGGCGACAGCGGGCGGAACTATGCCCGTTTTCGCGAGCATCACGATCGATGCCTTGTTGATCTCGTCGAGAAATTCGATCGAGCGGCCGCCGCCGCGAAACACTTCGTTGATGTCCATTTTCGATTCGTCACCGCTCATTGAGTTCGGCCCTCTAATACAACTTGATTTTCGAGTCGCTGACCTGCTTCGCGACTTCCGCGTACTCGCGCGCGAACTGCGTTTTGAATTCGTCGGGCGTCAGGCGCTCGCCCGGTTCGCTGCCGTCGGCGGCGAGCTTCTGCACCATCGCCGGCGCGTTCATGCCGTCGGTGACCACGCGATTGATCGCACGGATGATGCCCCGCGGCGTGCCGGCCGGCGCGAACAGATTGTAGGCGTTGACGATCTTGAAGCCGGGAAAGCCCGCTTCTTCGACGGTCGGCAGATCGGGATAGGCCGCCACGCGCTTCAGCCCCATCACCGCGATCGCGCGCACCTTACCGGTTTTCATCGCGGCCGATGCGGAGATCGCGCTTGCCGGCACCATGTTGATTTCTCCCGACATGACGCCGATCAGCGCGGGTGCGGTGCCTTTGTACGGAACGTGGGCGAAGTGGCCGCCGGACAGCGCGGCGAGCCGTTCCATGCCCAGATGCACCATCGTGCCGATGCCGGAGCTGCCGTAGCTCAGGGTTTTCGTTTTCGAATAGGCGATCAGATCCTTGACCGATTTTGCGGGCAGCGCGGGCTCGACGACGAGGATGTAAGGTTGGGTGGTCATCACGACGATCGGCTCGAACACTTTGCGCACGTCGAAGCTGACGCGCTTTAACGCGCCTACCAGCATCAGCGTGTCGGTCGCGCTCAATATCGTGTAGCCGTCGGCGGGCGCCTGCGCGCCGATCTCGACGGAGATCACGGTGCCGCCGCCCGAACGGTTGTCGACGACGACCGTCTGCGCCCAGGCGTCGCTCAGCATTTGCGCGGCGGCGCGCGTGACCGTGTCGTTGCCGGCGCCGGCCGGTACACCGACAATGAGGCGGATCGGTCGCAGCGGGTAACCGGCTGGCTTGTCCTGCGCGTGGACAGCAACGGCAGCGCAGACACATGCGACGGTGGCGCAAACGCGGCCGGGCGATGCGGCGAATTTCATTGTCCTCCTCGCGGACTCGGGCAAACTGCGATGCTACCGCAGACCGGCCGCCGTGATGGCAGGCCGGAAAAAATGAGGCTACCATTGCGGCTTCCACCCTGCCTATCGAAACACGTCCAGAAGAGGAGCGGCACCCGCATGGATTCCACGGAAAAAGCCACGGTCGGCACGGTCACCGGCGCGCGTGCGCTGGTCGATGCGCTGCTGCGCGAAGGCGTCGATCACGTGTTCGGCATTCCCGGCACGCAGAACCTCGCGATCATCGACGCGCTGCGCGACACGCCGCAAATCCGCTTCATTTTGACGCGCCACGAGCAGGGCGCGGCTTTCATGGCGTACGGGTTTGCGCGCGCCGGCCTGCGGCCCGCGGTCGTGACGGCGACCGAAGGCCCCGGCGTCACCAATCTTGCGACCGGCATCGGCGCCGCGCATCGCGGGCTCGTGCCCGTCATCAGCATTTGCGGCGTGCAGGAAAGCGTGATGCGCGAGCGCGACGCGACGCAGGACATGGACCAGGTGACTTTCATGCGGCCCATCACCAAGTGGGCATACAGCATCCCGAACGTCGAAAAAGTGCAGGAGTGCGTGCGGCGCGCGTTCCGCGTCGCGCTGACCGAGCCGCAGGGGCCGACGCATATCGAGGCGGCGAGCGAAGTGCTGCTCGAGCAGTGCACGCCGGAGCCGACCGCGCCGGCGGCCTATCGCAATACCGTACTGCCCGCGTGCACGAACGAGCAGCTCGATCGCGTGCACGAAATGCTCGCGGCCGCGAAGCAGCCGGTGTTCGTCGTGGGCCGCGGTGTCATCAGTGAAAAGATGAGCGCTGCGATGGGTGCGCTGGCGGAAATGACCGGAATTCCGGTCGGCGCCTTGCAGTATTCGCCCGACGCGCTGCCGACTTCGCATCCGCTGGCGTTAGGGCCGCTCGGGCGCAGCGGCTTCGGCAGCGCGAACCGCATCGTGCCCAAGGCCGATCTCATTGTCGCAATCGGCGCGCACATCGACGTGTTCTCGACGATGCACAAGTACGGCATCTTCAACGCGAATGCGAAGCTCGTGCATCACAGCGCGGCGCCCGGCCAGATCGGCATCGTGTTCCCCGTCACGCTCGCAGTTACCGGCTCGACGCAGAGTTTCATCGCCGGCCTGACCGAGCGCGCGGCGAAATCGAAACTGCGCAAGGCGTGGGTCGACGTCCCGCAAGCGCGCGCCGAATGGGAGACGGAACTGCAGGGTCTTGTCAAGCACACGGTCGAGCCGATCCAGTCGCAATTCGTCGCGCACATGATACGCAAGGTGCTGCCGCAGAACGGCCTGCTGGTCGTCGATGCGGGCAATGGCGGCAAGCACGTGCGCAGCTACTTCAAAAGCTGGGAGCCGGGAACATTTTTCTGCATCGACGACTGGGCGTCGGTCGGCGGCTCGTTTCCGATCGCGCTCGGCGCGAAACTTGCGCGGCCCGACCGCCCGGTGCTGTGCGCGTCCGGCGACATGGGCGCGATGTGCAACATCGGCGAGCTCGAAACCGCGATGCGCGAAAAGATTCCGGTCGTCTACGTCGTATTCAACGACGAGGGGCTCGGCAACGAGCGCGCGTTCCAGAACGAGCATTACGGCGGGCGATTTTACGCGGTCGATTACAAGAACCCGGACTTCGGTGCGCTCGCGAAAGTGTTCGGTGCGCACGGCGAGCACGTCACGCGGCCGGGCGACCTCGAGGGAGCATTGCAGCGTTCGTTCGCGAGCGGCAAGCCGGCCATCGTCGACGTGATGATCGACCAGCGCACGCTCGCGCCGGTGGTTTTCAGGCCGTAACGATTACTGCGCCACGCGCGTCGCGCGCCACGTATGCGTGGCGCGGCCTGTCGCGACGCCTTCAATCGTGTCGCCGTTGACGCGGCCTTCGTACGCGACGCCGTTGACGGTGAAGTTGATGTTGTTGCCGTGCAGGCGGCCGCCTTCGATGCGCACCGCCAGGCCGCCGGTTTCATAATTGCCGAACACGAGTTGCAGGTCCTGCTCGAGCGTCAGTTCCGCATCGGGCAGGCGCCACACGCCCGCAACGTCAGGCGGCACGACGTACAAACTCGCGACGCACCAGCTCGGGCACGGCGTGGTCCTGCCTGTTTCTTCCGCGTACCAGCCGGCGATCTCGTAGGTATTCGACACGATGCGGGTTCCGGGTTTCAATGCGCGGAATTTGGCATCGAGCCTGCGCAGGTTGTCGGGTATCAGAAACAGTATCAGCACCGTCGCCTGCGAAATATCGGCTTCGAACATGTCGTCCTCGATGAATGTCGCGCGGTCGGCGACGCCCGCCGCGGCGGCCGCGCGGCGCGACACTTCGACCAGCGCCGGGTTGTATTCGACGCCCAGCGCACGCGCGCCGCGTCTGGCGGCGGCGATGACGTTGCGCCCGTCGCCCGAACCCAGATCGATCACGTAGTCCTGCGGCGTGACGCGCGCCATATCGAGCATTTTCTCGACCATGTCGCGCGGCGACGCTATCCACACCACGTCCTTGCCCGGCTCGCCTTCGAATGGCTGCGCCGCGGCGCCTGCGGTGGACAGGCACAGTGCGGCCATCATAAGGCGGCAAATTCGGTTCACGGCAAACTCCGGAGAAGGATGCAATCGTTTATCATTATGACCTGTGCAGGCGCCGCGGAAAACCGGCGGCCGGTGAGGGACGGCCGCGACCAAGAGTTTGCCGCCATCACCATCGAACCTAAATCTTTGACGCACCCCAGGGGAAACCGGACATGAGCAAAAAAGACCTGAACGCCTACAATATTTTCGACCTGCGCGATATCGCGCTGAAGCGGGTGCCCAAGGGCCTTTTCGAATTCATGGACCGCGGCACCGAGGACGAGATATCGCTGAAGAACAACCGCTCCGTTTTCGACCGCCTGCGCTTCAAAACGCGCACCATGGTCGACGTGTCGAAGCGCAACCAGGACACCACGATCTTCGGCGTCAAGCACAAGATGCCGCTCGTGATAGCGCCGACCGGCACCGCGGGCCTGATGTGGTACGAGGGCGAACTCGCGCTTGCGCGCGCCGCACGCGCGGCGGGCATCCCGTTCACGCTCGCGACCGGCTCGATGACCGCGATGGAACGCGTGGCCGCCGAGGCGGGCGGCGAACTCTGGTTCCAGCTCTACATGTGGCCCGACCGCTCGCTGTCGCATGAACTGGTCAATCGCGCGAAGGCCGCCGGCTACAAGGCGCTGGTCGTGACGGTGGACGGCGTGTCCGCGGGCAACCGCGAGTACAACATCCGCAACGGTTTCACGATTCCGTTTTCGTTCTCGGTGCGCAACGTGTTCGACATGTGCACGCACCCGCGCTGGCTGCTCGGCACCATGATGCGTTACCTCGTCACCAGCGGCATGCCGATGTACGCGAATTACCCGGCGGCGGCCAAAGCCAAAATGACCAAGGGCCCGATGGGCCGCTCGAGCCTGCGCACCGATTCGATCAGCTGGGGCGATCTCGACGCGTTGCGCAAGATCTGGCCGCATAAATTGATCGTGAAAGGCATACTCGACCCGCAGGACGCCGCGATGGC